>CAZXDF010000296.1:0-4604 GCA_964639345.1 uncultured candidatus Brocadiaceae bacterium
GTCGATACTATCTTGAACTCCATCTTGCAGTCGTCGAAGCGTGGACAGCATTTCGGCCGCCGCAGCATTCGCAATGAGGGGCGTCAAGAACTTGTCTCTCAGTCGCTGCGCCACCTTCAAGTCAGGCGTCCGCAAAGTGGCGACGAATTCGCCCCGGACACGCCAGAACTGGGGCGGCTTGGGTACCCTAATGTACCAGCACGCCCCGCGCTTCTGAAGATACTTGGTATCCGCCATAGGCCTACCTCCTGACCTGGTCGGCGTAACCTCTGGCGTGCTCTGCTTTTTCGGTGGGATCATAACTCATGCCCTACGAATGCGTTACATGCAGGCGGTAGTGAACCGAGCATCCACAGCAGCGGCGGGGCGGCCTCGTCGAGGAACCTGAGCGGGGATGGATACTCCGGCGAGGAGACCGGCACAAGCCGCACCCCGGCCTCCGCGACAAGACGCAGCTCCGCCTCTACGCTATCTTCCGCCACGGGCCGCTTCAGCGCGCGAAGGGCGCGCGGCGGCAGTTCCGGCACAGGCGCCAGATCGTTTTCCGATGCCGAGAGCGAAGCCTGTGCAGAGCCGAAGTGCGCGAGAAGACGATGCGCTGCCAGGGTCCCGAGGCCTTCGCACAGGCAAAGCCTCAGCATGGCCATCGTCTCGGCATCGTGCTCACCCATTCCACGCCGCTCCAGGGCTATTGGGGTTCAGTCCTGAGTGCCAACGGAGGTCGAAGAGTCCAAGGGTCGAAGAGTCGAAGAGTCAAGCCCCAGTCGTCGTAACCTTTGGACCCTTCGACTCTTTGACTCTTTGACCTTTGTCCGGTTGCATGGGTCGTCGTAGCTCTTGGACCTTTCGACCCTTCGACTCTTTGACTCTTCTCCGCGCTCACCGTTCGGCGCCGCACTCGAGCAGCGCCTCACGCAGCGCCTCGTCCGCCACCTCCACGCCGGGCTCCACCTTGCCGATCCGCCGCGCGAGAACAAACCGCGGCCGGCGGCCAAGGGTTTTCTTGTCCTGCGCCAGTTGATGGATTATGGCGTCGGCGGCAAGGCCCTCGATGCGCGTGGGCAGCCCAAGGCGCTGCAGCAGCTCGGTCTGCCTGACGGCATCGGCCTCGTCCAGACCGGCCACGGCCCGCGAAAGGGCCGCCGCAACCGCCATGCCGATGGCCACGGCCTCCCCATGCCGCAGCGCCCCGTAGCTGCTCAGGGTCTCGACCGCATGGCCCACGGTGTGCCCGTAGTTCAGGATCGCCCGCACCCCTCCCTCGCGCTCGTCGGCTGCGACGACGTCGGCCTTGATCTCACATGAGCGGCGCACCGCGCGGAGCACGCACTCCGAATCGAGTTGCAGGACGTCCTCCGGATGGTCTTCGAGCCAGGCAAAGAAAGCGGCGTCCCGGATCACGCCATGCTTCACCACCTCGGCCATGCCGGCGCGCATGTCGCGCCCTGGCAGGGTTTGCAGAACCGCCGCGTCGATGAACACCCCGGCGGGCTGGTGGAACGCGCCCACGAGGTTCTTGCCCTGCGGCAGGTTCACGGCCGTCTTGCCGCCCACGCTTGAGTCCACCTGGGCCAGCAAGGTCGTCGGCACCTGGACGTAGGGTATGCCGCGCATGAACGTCGCCGCAGCGAACCCGCCCAGGTCGCCCACGACCCCTCCGCCGAGCGCCACGAGCAGGGAGCGCCTGTCCAGCCCGGCGTCCAGCATCTGCTCGCACACCCGCCCGAGGGTCAGGAGGCTCTTCTGCGCCTCACCGGGCGGGATAACGATGCAGTGCGCCTCGCAGCCCGCCCGGCCGAGGGAGCCGGTCACCGCCTCAGCATAGAGACGCGCCACGTTCTCATCGGTGAGCACCGCGCAGCGCGTCGGGCGGTGGACGTCCTTCACGAAGCTGCCCACTTCGTCCAGCGCACCGGCGCGGAAGCGTATCGGATAGCTGCGGTTGCCGAGCTGCATCACGATGTCGCTGCACATATTTCTGCGTCCTCCTCCTCCCGCGCCCTGCACGGCAAGCCCTGTCGTGCAGGGCTACGGGTCCTACCTCGCTTGCGGGGCGGGGAAATCGGTAAAGGAGTATCCCCCGCTGTCGAGGTCCAATTCAATCAGACGTTTCATCTTGTATTCGCTTCCCGCCACGAGTGCCGTCAGGCCGTCCCGCTCGCAGACGGCCTGGCCGTGCCGGTGCCCGCATATCACATACCGTACCTTTGGCAGTGAAGCAAGCAGCTCGCCCAGGCGCCGGGAACCCATGTAAGCGCGGCAGAACTCCAGGGGCCGTGATGCGGGGCCGTACAGCAGGTCGGCAAACGGCAAATGGTGCAGCACCACGACGACGTCCTCGGCGCGCGCCTCAACCTCACGGTAATGTCGCTCAAGCCCCTGGATGCAAAGCTCCAGGAACTCTTCATCGTCCAGGTCCCACTTCACGTACTTCCCGTCGTTCCAGACGCAGTGGCCGGGCATGGACTTGCTCCGGTACTGTTCCGTGCTCAGGCCGAGCTCCGGGTTGCGCAGCGAGTAGTCGTACCATCCGATCGTCCCGATGAACGCCGTGCTCCCGTGCAGGACCGGGCCGCAGTCCAGCATGTGGAACCCGCAGCTCTCGGCCGCCAGGGGAAGCAGGCGCTCGTACTTCTCGCGGCTGCTGCCGGAGTCCACCCACAGATCGTGGTTCCCCGGCACCAGAAATCGCAATCCCCGGAACCCCTCGAACAGGCGGAGGCAGTCCAGGAAACTGTCGGGTTCCACTACTCCCACGTCGCCCGCGATGACGAAAACCCCGGCGTCCGATTCGCAGACCCGCGCCGCCAGCTCCCGCGTGCATGCGTCCCCGGTGCGGTAGAGCGTGTAATGCAGGTCGGAGGTCGCCAGAAGCTTATTGGGGTCTTGGCTCATGAGGTCCGCCCCCGGGCCGACGACGGACTTCTCAGACAGAGCCTGGCGTCCGCGTGTTTGACATTGGTGAAGGTTAGATTACTATAGCAGAGCGCGTGCTTTGATTCCAGGAGTTGGCTGTGGCAGAAGTGCACGATCACTGTGGTGTTGCGGCGGCGGCTTTCTTGTCGGAGGATGGAGACTCCGGCACGGGCCGGGGCCTGCCCCGAATCCTTTCCGAGATGCTCCTGGACCTTCAGCACAGGGGGCAGCTCAGCGCGGGGATCACCACCTTTGACCCGGACCGCTCGCGTCTGCTGAGGACCTATCGCGGGCTCGGCAACGTGGCGCAGGCCCTCGGCGGCGCGGAAGCCAGGAGCGCGCTGGCGGAGATGGACGGCCTCAGCGGCATCGGGCACGTGCGCTACGCGACCTGCGGCGATGAGGAACTGGAGTATGCGCAGCCCTACGAGCGGCTGCACGGGCATCGCTGGAAGTGGTTTGCCATCTGCTTCAACGGCCAGATCGCCAACTTCCGCGAACTCAAGGCACAGCTTGCCACCGAGGGCGGCTACCACCTGATCCACCAGTCGTCCGACACGGAAATCCTCATGCACTACATCGCCTTCGGGCTGCGTGGGGACACGAAGAGGCCGATCGAGGACGTGTTCAGGGAACTCGCGCCGAGCCTTGACGGGGCCTACAGCCTGGCGCTGATCAGCGCCGAGGGCGAGGTGGTGGTGGCGCGCGATCCGCTGGGCTTCCGGCCGATGTGCCACGGCGTGAACGGCAAGCTGTGGGCCGCCGCCAGCGAGAGCGTCGCCGTGGCCAACCTCGGCATACAGGACGTGCGCCCCCTCGAACCCGGCACCATGGTGATCGTGCGGGACGGGCGGGTCGAGGTCAAGCGTTTCGCAGAGAGCCCGCGCAGGGGCCATTGCTATTTCGAGTGGGTCTACTTCGCCAGCGCGGCTTCGGTGCTGGACGGCCGGAGCGTCTACCTCTCGCGCGAGGAGCTTGGCCAGGCGCTGGCGCAGCACGAGACCGTGTCCATCGGCCCGGACTGCATCGTGGTGCCGGTGCCGGACTGCGCGAAGCCGGCCGCCGATGCCATGGCCTACGAGCTGGGCATCCCGTGCATGGAGGGGCTGCTGCGCAACCGCTACGTCGGGCGCACCTTCATCGAGGGAAAGGGCAGGGGGGAGAAGGCCCGCAAGAAATACGCCCCGCTCCGGGAGGTGCTGGAGGGGAAGCGTGTTCTCCTGGTCGAAGACAGCATCGTGCGGCTCACAACGCTCAGGGCCGTCATGCACAACATGCGGGAGCGCGGCGGCGCGAAGGAGATTCACGTGCGCGTGACCTGCCCGCCGGTGGTCGGCCCGTGTTTCTACGGCATCGACATGTCCACCGTCACCGAGCTCTACGCCCACAGGTTCATCCCGGAGCCGATTGAAAGGCGCCTCCCGCAGGAGCTGCTCGACCGCATGGCGGCGGACATGGGGGCGGATTCGCTCTTCTACATGCCCGTCGAATCGATCCCGCGCTGCATAGGTTTCGACAGGCGGGACCTGTGCATGGCCTGCATCGACACACGGTATCTCACCCCGTGGGGTCGCAAGCTCCACGAAGAGGCCGTCCAGAACGCGCGCGAGGGCCGCCATGGCCGCACCTACGAGGAACGGTCTTGCGGAGGGGCGGAAGCACCGTGAGCGAGGACCAGGCACCTGCGC
>CAZXDF010000297.1:0-3673 GCA_964639345.1 uncultured candidatus Brocadiaceae bacterium
GTGAGCCCTTCTCGCGATAGAAGGCATCGTACCAATCGCTTGTCCCGAAGATGCTGTCCAGTCGCTCACGCCAGGCGTCCGGGATGTTGCCGTCCTTCTTCAGCAGTCGATTCACAGCAATGCCGAGAGGGAAGAGAATGAAGGCATCAATCGCCTTCGTTTGAGCAACCGCTTCGATGGTACTCCACTCCACCTGCATTCCAAAAGGGTCCAGGAAGAGCACGGCACGGTGCTCTGTCCACGGGGAATCAAGACATAGGTGGCGAAGATGAGCGTTACAGTCTTCGTTCACGGGCACGATGTGATCGGCACGCTCGGGAAACTCCGCCTTTAGGTCCTGCAGCTGTTTGAAACGGCTCTCATCCTTCTCGATGAAGATGTACCTCGTGAACGGCGGCTCGATTTCCAGGGCTATCCGCGCCGATCCAGCCAGAAACCCCTGAGGCTCCTCGTCTGCCAGATGAGGAAACAGTGGTCCTGAATCCATTCCTGCTTCGCGCAACTCGCGATAGCCGGTACCTGCGAATGCGTCGATGTAGGCAAACCGGAACGGTTGTTTGCTCATGATCTTGGTGTATTCGACCAGGTACTTCCGAAGCGCGGTGAGCTTGTCTTCCATCCAGTTGCCGCCGAATCGCTGTCGTCGGTCTTCTTGCACCACGCCGCCCCGTAACTCAGTACGGAAGAAACACATGCGTGCCAACCACCATACAGGATTATAGTGCCAATCGCGGGCCGGAGTCAAGAGGCGAATCTGCGGACGCCTGCCTGGTAGTGCACATTCGTCACCCCTTTGCCCAAGGCGCTAGGGCTTCCTGCAATCTGAGATTGCGACATGACTGGCCAAGCCCGATGGCCTCGAGCGTCAGCTCGCGGCGCTCGCGCCCGGCGACGCGGAGGGTGAGGAGGAAGTGTTCGGGCGGGAGACACGCGGCGACGTGGTCGGCCCATTCGACGGCGCTCACGCCCCCGGCGTCGAAGACCTCCTGGCAGCCGATCTCCTCCATCTCGTCGGCGTTCGCGAGCCGGTAGGCGTCGAAGTGATAGAGCGTGAGCCGCCCCTCGTAGCGGCGCATGAGCACGAAGCTGGGGCTGGTGACGCGCAGCTCGTCCGGCACGCCCAGCCCGCGCGCGAGCCCCTTCACCAGGCAGGTCTTGCCCGCCCCTAGCGTGCCGGTCAGGCCGAGCACATCGCCCCCCTCAAGGCAGGCGCCCAGCCGCGCCCCGAATTCGACCGTGGCCTCCGGCGATTCTGTGACGAAGGCAAGCCTCTCGGAAGTCATCCTGTCTGATGCTCCCATCCACCACTCCGCAGAGGCTCGTGCGAGCCGTCGGGCAAGACGAGGAAACGGTCCCGCTCCGATGTGACCGCTCCGATGATCGACACCGGCGTACCGGCAAGGCCGGTCTCCGCAACCGAGCCGGCATCCTCTTCGGATACGCAAAACAGCAGCTCGTAATCCTCGCCGTCGTTCAGGGCATGGCGCAGGGGGCAGTCGGGCGGGTCGGCATGGCAGCTTGCGGCCACGGCATCATCGCTCACCGGGATTACCTCCGCCCGGAGGGCCAGGCCGACGCCGCTCTCTTCGGCGATGTGCAGGGCGTCGGTGCTCAGCCCGTCGCTCACGTCGATCATCGCGTGAACCTCGCAGCGCTCTGCAAGCTCCAGAGCCTCGGCAATGCGGGGCGTGAACGTCAGGTGCTGGCCGCGTAGCGAGCCTCCGAGCCGGCCGGTGACGCACACCGCGTCCCCCGGGCGCGCGCCGCTTCGCAGGATGGCTCCGCCCGGCCCGACCGTGCCGAGGGCTGTCACAGTTACGTTCAGCGGCCCGGACGTGCTCGAAACGTCTCCGCCGACCAGGGGGGCTCCCAGACGGTCCGCCGCATCCCAGATGGCGCGGCTGATGCGCCGGGCCGCTTCAGCGTCGCCGGCAGGGCCGAAGGCCACGGCGGCCACCGTGCAGAGCGGCCGGGCCGCCATCGCCGCCAGGTCGCTGAGGCACCGCGCCACGGCCTTGTGACCCACCTGCTCGGGCGGCGCGTCGGGGTGGAAGTGCGTGCCTTCGATCAGCATGTCCGTCGTCACAACGAACTCCCGGCCTGCCGGAGGCGCCACCACGGCCGCGTCATCGCCGATGCCCACCTTCAGCCAGTCCGGCGCGGCATGTCCGGCGAGATTGCGTATGAACTGTATCAGGTCCCACTCAGCCACCGGCGGTGTCCTTTCGCTTCGAGGACGAGGCGGCATCCCCGCGCGCCGCGATCCATAACCTGACGAGGGACTCGGCCGCGTCTTCAAGCAACTCCTCGGCCCGGTCCATCGCGTCCCGGAGCGAGGTAGGCCCGCGGCAGATGCCGAAGGCTGCGGCCAGGCCCTGCGAGTAGAGCTCTTCGCAGCCCAGACCCAGCTCGCCGGCCAGGGCCACGACCGGTATGCCGGACTCCTGCGCGACGGCCACCACGGCCGCCGGCACCTTGCCGTGGGCGTTCTGGAAGTCGAGGCGGCCCTCGCCCGTGATGACGAGATCGCTGCCGGCCATGCGCTCGCGCAGCCGGACGGCCTCGATCACGGTCTGCGCGCCGTTGCGCATCTCCGCGCCCAGGAACGCCACTAGCCCGGCCGACAACCCGCCGGCCGCTCCTGCGCCCGGCATCCCGGATACATCGCGGCCGAGGTCGCGGCGAATCACGGCGGCGAAATGCTCGATCCCCCCGGCAAGCCGCTCGACCGTCGGCGGGTCAGCGCCTTTCTGAGGGCCGTAGACGGGCGCGGCGCCCTGGGGACCCGTCAGCGGGTTGGTGACGTCGCAGGCGACGGTGACCTTCACATCGGCCAGGCGCGGATCGAGACCGGCCGGGTCGATAGCTTCGACGTCCTCCAGCCGTCCGCCGCACGGGTCGGCGATGGGGCTACCTCGCCCGTCTGCAAACCGCACGCCCAGCTCCGCCGCCATGCCCATGCCGCAGTCCACGGTAGCGCTGCCGCCGACGCCGATGAGCACCTCCTGCGCGCCGGCATCGAGGGCCGCGCTTATCAGTGCGCCCGTGCCGCGGGTGGAGGTGAGCAGGGGGTTGCGCTCTTCGGGCTCCAGGAGTTCGAGTCCGCTGGCCGCGGCCATCTCTATGACCGCACCGCGGCCGTCCCCGAAAAGCCCGAACCCCGCCTGCACCGGGCGTCCGAGGGGATCGGAGACCCTCGCGCTCACCAGGCGCCCGCCGGTGGCGGCCACGAGCGCCTCGACCGTGCCCTCGCCGCCGTCGGCCATGGGCACCAACTCCAACTGGATGTCAGCGCACGCGGCCACGACGCCGCGGCCGATGGCATCGGCGGCACGGGGGGCGGGCAGGCTCTCCTTGAACGAGTCGGGTGCAACGGTGACCTTCAATGCTGTGCGCTCCTTTCCATACCCATCGGCGGTGCAACCGCCTTTCGTGGTAAAGACATCCTTCGCGGTGCAACCGCCTTTCAACGAAGGGTCTAAGAGTCCAACCATTTCATTTTCGATTTTGGATTTTGGATTTCCGATTGAACGGCTTTGAACTCGGCAATCGCAAATTGCAAATGCCTTCCCTCATCCCTTGCCTGTATCACCAGTGCAACTGGACCAGTGCAACTGGACTTGGTGGTAACGGCCCACCGTGGGCCGTATCTCTTCATCCGTCTTCATCTGTG
>CAZXDF010000298.1:0-4864 GCA_964639345.1 uncultured candidatus Brocadiaceae bacterium
CATGCAGTTCGACAAGGGCTACCTCAGCCCCTACTTCGTCACCAAAGCCGAGAACATGGAGACCGAGTACGAGGACGTCTACGTGCTGATCCATGAGAAGAAGATCAGCGCTATCCAGGACCTCGTGCCGATGCTGGAGAAGGTGGCCGCCACCCGCAAGCCGCTCCTGATAGTGGCGGAGGATGTGGAAAGCGAGGCCCTGGCCGCGCTGGTGGTCAACAAGCTGCGGGGCGTGCTGCTGTGCTGCGCGGTGAAGGCGCCCGGCTTCGGTGACCGGCGAAAGGCCATGCTCGACGACTTGGCCGTGGTGACGAAAGGCAAGTTCATCAGCGAGGACCTGGGCCTGAAGCTCGAGAACGCCCAGCTCAGCGACCTAGGGCAGGCCAAGCGCATCATCGTGACCAAGGACGACACCACGGTCATCGAGGGCGCCGGCAGCAAGGGCGACATTCAGGCCCGCATCGCGCAGGTGCGCCGCCAGATCGACGCGACCACGAGCGACTACGACCGCGAGAAGCTCCAGGAGCGCCTGGCCAAGCTCAGCGGCGGGGTCGCCATCGTGCGCGTGGGCGCCGCCACCGAGGCGGAGATGGGCGAGAAGAAGGCCCGCGTGGAGGACGCGCTCCATGCCACCCGTGCGGCCGTTGATGAAGGCGTCGTGGCCGGCGGCGGCAGCGCGCTGGCGCGCTGCGCGGACGCGGTCAGCAAGCGTCGCGACAGGCTGCGCGGCGACGAGAAGATGGGCGCTGACATCATAACGAAGGCCCTTTCGGCCCCGCTGTCTGCTATAGCGGATAACACGGGGCACAACGGCGCCGTCGTCGTCGCCGAGGTGCTGGAGAGGCCGGCGGGCGTGGGTTTCAACGCCCTCAACGGCGAGTACGTGGACATGTTCAAGGCCGGCATCCTGGATCCCACGAAGGTCACGCGCATCGCGCTCCAGAACGCCGCAAGTATCGCGGGCCTCATGCTCACCACCGAGGTCATGGTCACCGACGTGGACGAGGACGAAGACGAGCTGGAGGAGGCCGCCGTGCATTAGGGACCGGCCCCTCCGGAGCGCCGCAGCAACAGAAGCAACTACGGGAGACCGACACAGCGAAGGGCTGTCCGCCCCAGGCGCGGGGGCAGCCCTTCGGCATTTTGGGCCGCCCCCGAGCGCAGCAATCCAAAGGGGCGGCGGGAGCGTTCGGTCGGATGAGTCCGCGCGACTACTACGAGGTGCTGGGCGTGGGCCGGGAAGCAGAGCCGGACATGATCAAGCGCGCCTACCGCAAGCTTGCGCTGAAGTACCACCCGGACCGCAATCCGGACGATCCCGACGCGGCTGGAAGGTTCAAGGAAGCCGCGCAGGCATACGACGTGCTGGGCGACGATGAAAAACGCCGCGTCTATGACGTCTACGGCGAGGCGGGGCTGGCTGGCAGGGGGCGCGGGCCGCGGGATTTCGGCTCTTTCGACGATGTCTTCAGCGCCTTCAGCGACATATTCAGCGGGAACATATTCGACGAGTTCTTCGCCGCCACCGGCAGGGGACATGCGGAGCGAGGGCGGAGCCTGCGGGTCGCCCTCGCAGTCAGCTTCGAGGAGGTTGCCGGCGGCGTCACGAAGGTCGTCACGCTGCGGCGCCATGAGCATTGCGAAAAATGCCGTGGCACCGGGTGCAAGCCCGGAACGCAGCCGGCCACCTGCTCCTACTGCCGGGGATACGGCCAGGTGGAGAGCCGGCGGGGCTTCTTCGCCATGCGCACCATCTGCCCCAGGTGCCAGGGGACGGGCACCATCATCACCGACCCGTGCCCGGCCTGCCGCGGCGCGGGGCTGGTGGAGAAGCCCGTGGACGTAGACATCCCCATCCCCGCGGGCGTGGAGTCCGGAACGCGCATCCGCATCCGGGGCGAAGGCGAGCGCGGGCCCTCGGGAGGGCGCGGGGACCTCTACTGCGATATCCTCGTGCGGGAGCACGAGCTGTTCCGGCGCAACGGGACCGACCTGATCTGCGAGCTTCCCATCACCTACCCCACGGCCGCCCTGGGCGGCGAGGTGGAGGTGCCCACGCTGGGCGGGGGGACGGAGATGATCGAGGTCCCACGCGGCACGCAGAGCGGCGACATGCTCCGCCTGCGATCCCGCGGCCTGCCCGCGCTGCGCTCTTCCGCGCGGGGAGACCTGCTGGTGGAAATATCGGTGGAGGTGCCCGACGTGCTCTCGCCGCGCCACGAGGAGCTGCTGCGCGAGCTGGCGGAGGTCGAGGGCGCCAGCGTCTCCGCAAGGCGCAAGAGCTTTCTGGACAGGATAAAGAACTACGTCTACAGCATGACACGTCCCGAAGGAGAAGAGGGCGGCTCGCAGTAGCATGTAGCGGGCCGTGCGCGCGCGAGTGCGCCACGGGCCGGTGCAACCGGTTTTGGTGGCACAGACAGCCATGCGGCCGAGAGAGAGGTTGAGTATCATGGGTTCTGACGATAGAGCAGGCCGGCCGCCGGAGCTGGAGACGCTGCAAGCGGATGCGGACCGGACCGGGGCGGCCGAGGAATCCGAGCAAGCCGCCGAGACCCGGCAGCAGCGCTGCGAAGGCATTCCCGAGGAGGCCGCGGGAGAGCCCGTGACGATCTCGGCGGGCGAATACGCCGAGCTGAAGGCCAAGGCAACCGAGCGCGACGAGTATCTCTTGAGGCTCCAGCGCGCCGTGGCGGACTATCAGAACCTGCTCAGGCGGATCGAGAGAACCCGCGAGTCGGCGGCGCGGGACTCGATGCGGCGGGCCGTGGAGGGCCTTCTGCCCCTGGCCGACAGCCTGGCCATGGCGCTGAACGCGGCCGAGCAGGTGGCGGGAGGCGGGCAGATGATCGAGGGCCTGCGCATCGCGGAGAGGGAGTTCTACGCGGCGTTCGCCAAGCTCGGCATCGAGCCGATTCACGCCCTAGGCCAGCCGTTCGACCCACACTACCATGAGGCCGTCATGCAGGAGCCGGCCGTGGGGGTCGAACCGAACACGGTCGTGCGGGAGCTGAAGAAAGGGTTTCTAAGGGGTGATGAGGTAATCCGCGCCTCACAGGTCGCCGTGGCCGCCCCGCCGCAGGAGGACTGATCCGCCGGCCTTCACGGGCGGCTTGGTCTCGCTCGCTCTCGGGCCGACGACGGACTTCTCAGACAGAGCCTGGCCGGAGAAGATGAGTTACTCTGAGTTTTTTGGAACCCCCTGACCATGCCAACTTACGATTACAGATGCAACTCTTGCAGCCACCTGTTCGAGGTCTTTCAGTCCATGAGCTCCCGGCGCCTGAGGAAGTGTCCTGAGTGCGGCAAGCCGGCCCTGGAGCGACTGCTGGGGGCCGGGGCGGGCGTGCTGTTCAAGGGTTCCGGCTTCTACCAGACGGACTACGCCAACAAGTCATCTTCCGGGAAGCCGTCGGACCGGAAAGGGGCGGATGGCGACAAACCCTCGAAGAAACCCGAGGCGTCCTCGGGGTCGGGTTCTGCCGGGAAGAAGTCGGCCGGCGCGTCCGAGGGACCCTGAGGACGGCCCGAGAGGGGGTGGCACGGGGGTCAGTGCCGCCTTCATCCGGCGCCGTTAGAGCCATGAGCCACGAGGACCTGACCGTCGCCTGCCCCAATTGCGGCAAACCGGTCTACTACCGCCCCAGGGCGGAGAATCCTTACTTCCCGTTTTGCTGCGAACGCTGCAAGCTCCTGGACCTGGGCAAGTGGCTGAGCGAGGAGCACAGGATCGAGGGGCGAGGCCCCCAGGAGATGGACGAGGGGGCCGGCGAGCAGTAGAGGCCGCTGCCGGGGGCGCATCGAGGCTTGACAAACCGGCCCCGGGGCCGATAAGCTTCACGTCAGCAGGGCATGCACAGGACGCATATCACGCTTTAGCGAGGGGAAAGTGAGGCGAACATGAGAGGGCGAAAAGGCGATTGGCGGGATCTGCTGCGGGCATACGCCCTGGCCCTGGGAGCCAAGAAGGTCTGGCTCGGGCTGGTGGGAGTGCTGGCGACAATGGCGATCGTGGCGGTGCTGGCCATGGCCTGCGGCACCCTCGTCGAACGGGGCTTGCTGCCGGAGAGCAACAAGGTGGCCGTCTTGGTCGCCCCCAAAGATCCCGGCAACGTCTTCCAGTCCGTGATAGATGCGCGTGTTGAGCAGGTGAGAGTCGAGTTTCATTCCGAATTCCCTTTTGTGGAAGTCGAGGCGCTCGGTAGTCTTGCCCTCATCCTGCCGCTGTTGAACCCGTTCGGGGGCAACCTGTTGCATTTTCTGCTCTCGATCCTTTTCTACCTCGCCCTAATCGCAGTATGGACCCGGTGCGGGGGAATCATAACGCGGCTGGCGGCGCTGGAATACGCGCGCGATGACCTGCCCACGGCGCGCGAGGCCAAGGACATGGTGCGTGCAAGGCGGCGGGCCTACTTGCTGGCTCCCCTCATCCCGCTGGTGGGCATCCTGTTCTGCGCCCTGGCCAATATCCTGCTGGGCCTGGCGAGCTCGATACCCTGGGGGGTTGGCCCGTGGCTTCTGGCGGTGGGCACCGTGGGATCAGTGTTCGTTACGATCCTGATGACCTTCCTCATAGTTGTCGGCGCACTGAGTTTCGGCCTGATGGTGCCGGTGGTGAGCATCAGCGGCGGCGACGCCTTCGAGAGCTGGGCGGCCTCCTACAGCTACACGCTGTGGGGGTTCGGACAGCTCGTCTGCTACCGCTTGCTGACCTGGGTCCTCGGGGTGGCGGCCGTCGTGTTCGCGGCGCTTGTGGCAAAGGTATTCCTGTCTGTTCTGGTCAGCTCGATCGGCCTGGGCGTCGTCGGCAGCGGCAGCCTTGCCGGTTCAGGGCCCCAGGCGTTAGGCGTGCAGGTCGCCGCCG
>CAZXDF010000299.1:0-9639 GCA_964639345.1 uncultured candidatus Brocadiaceae bacterium
CGGTGAACGGCTCGGCGGCGAACTTGCGGATCGTCACCGTGGGGCCGGTGAGCGCCAGGGGGGCGATGACGGCGTTGACGCGCGAGCCGTCCGGGAGCCGGGCGTCCACCATCGGGCTGGACTCGTCGATGCGCCGGCCGATGGGCGCTACGATCCGCCGGATGATGTTGAGGACCTGCTGGTTGCTGGTGAAACGCAGCCCGGTCTTGTAGATCTTCCCACCTCGCTCCACGTACACCCGGTCCCAGCCGTTGACCATGATCTCGTCCACTTCCGGGTCGGCCAGCAGGGCCTCGAGCGGCCCCAGCCCGAGCGCCTCGTCCGCTATCTCCCGCACCAGGTCCGTGCGCGCCAGCTCGGGCGGCACCTCATCGCCGAGCCCCGTTATGATGGCGTCTATCACCGATTCGGTCTTGCGGCGGAGCTCCTCGGAGCTCTGGCGGTCGAAATCCTCGTGCTTCAGCTCCAGGCGCTCGAGCAGCGCGGCGTGGATTTCCCTTTTCAGTTCCACCGGTGTGACTTGGTCCCGGTCCCAGCCCGGGCGCTCTTTGCGCGCCGGTTGCTCTTCTGCCGCGACCTCTGCGAGGGCCCGATTCGCCTCATCCGGTGCCTGGGGCACGGGCTGCGCTTCGGCCGGCGCAAGCGCCTCCACCTGCGGGGGCGACTCCACCGGAGGTAGCTTCAGCGCGAACACCAACCGGCCCTGCCCCACCTGTATCTCCATCCCGTCGCGGAGCAGCATGTCCTTCCTCACGCGGTGTCCGGCGACGAACGTGCCGTTGCGGCTGCCCCGGTCGCGCAGGAAAAACTGCCCGCTGGCTCCGCACACGATCTCGCAGTGATCGCGCGAGACCGCCGTGTCCTCCAACGCAAGGTGGCTGGAAGAGCGTTTGCCGATGGTGAACGGATCGCCCTCGATCTTCACCACTTGCGCCGGCGAACCCTGTATGTGGACGAGAAGGAACGGCATGGGACTCTAGCGGCCTTCCTTGGTGCTTTCCGGCAGTGCGCTCGTCTGCTGCCGGCGCTTGCGGTTGGCCTGGTCGGCCAGCCGGCGCCAGTTCGCTTCGTCGATCGGCGCGGCGCCCTCGATGGGTTTGCCCAGGTCGTCGCCCGCGCGTAGGGCGAAGGTCAGCCGCGCGGCGTTCTTCAGGTAGGTCAGGAGCTGCGCTTCCTGGGGCGTGACGACGAGCGTGAGGCTGGCGTAGCCGCGCCGCGGCCGCCCGTATCCCGGCAGGCCGGCCGGCAGGTCGCTGAGGCGGTCGCCCACGGCGAGCACTTCGACCTGGCTCAGCACCAGCGTCGTCTCCGGCGTGCCCTTCCTCGTTGTCGTTGCGTAGATGTCAACGTGGTCGCGCGGGCGGATCAGCCCGGCCACCCCGCTGGTCGCGTCCACGCCGATCGCGATGGCCGTCTTGCCAGGGCCCAGGATGGTGGAAACGCTCCGCTCCTCGCGCCGGATGAAGTGGCTCGCGAGGATCGGCGATCCCCGGTCCACGTTGCGCGTCAGCTCCCTGCCGAGGTAGGAATCCAGGGTGCCCTGCACGATGTCAACGCTGCTGAGCATGGTGGCCGGCTTTTCCGAGGAGAAGTCGACCATTTCGGGTGCGAGCTTCGTGCCCGCCTCTATGCTCTCCAGGGCTGTCGCCACGGCCACGGGCTTGTGCTCCGTGTCGAACTGTTCCTGCCGGCTTGTGACCATCCGGTGAACGCCCACCGCGGCCGCTATGCCCAGCGCGATCGCGACGATCAGTGCGACGGTACGCATGTGGAAACCTCCTTATTGATCCCAGCGAGAGAAACACACTCTCATGGTTGCCTGGCGCTCCCGCATGCCGATTATACTGTGGCTGCGCCGGCGCTTGAAATGCAAAACCGCCGGGGCCGGCGGCGCGCGCCGCGAACCCGCGCTCAGCACGGGGGCGGCTTTCCGTCGCTCCCTGGTACAAGTGTGCCACGGACCAAGCCGTGAGGCTTGTCCGTGCCGTACGCAGCCCTTCAGTGCCCAGGGCACGGGCAAGGCTTTGCCTTCGCCCGTGGCACCCGAGAACCCGCGCTCAGTACGGGGGCGGCTCTCCGTCGCCATCCCAGCGAACATCGCCCGGCGTCAGGACCGCCGCGTCCCCGCGTTCGATGCTCACCGGAACGGGCATCTCGTGGACCCGCAGGCCGTTCCGGTCGAACATGCGGTACGAGAGGTCATAGAGCTGGTAGAGCAGCGCGGTGTCGCGGTCCATGCCCGCAGCCGGGTTTCGCAGGTAGGTATACCCGGTCTTGAACGAGTCGTCGTCGGGCGCGAGCGCTGAGGCGCCGAAATGCATCTCGAAACCCGGCTCGCCCGCCACGCGCGGCAGGTCCAGGTCCGGTTCCCCGCGGCCGAACGGTTCGCGCTCCAGCTCCCACAGAAAGGGCGAAAGGAACCGCGTCCGGAGGCCCGCCCTGGACTCCAGCGTGGGAGCCGCATCAGGAATCGTCCGGCCCGGCACGCCGCCGCCCGCCGACCACGGGCCGTTGAACATGTCGGTGAGCGCCTCGACGTAGTGCGAGTAGTCGCCCGAGACAGCAGGCGTGTCCGTCGCCGCCGCGGGGTCATCGGGCAGGGCGCCCACGATCACGATTCCGTTGTCGTTGAGGTACGTGGCCACTTCGTCCGCGCTTTTCTGCCCCCGGGGCACCATCTCCAACGTGCCGTCGGGCATGGTCTGGAGTTCCCAACTGATGTGCCACTCGCCGAAGGCCAGCCCGTAGAGCCTGTATTGCAGGTCATGCGGCGGGACCCAGCCGCCCGGGTAGTCGCTTGAGGAGTCCGGCAGCGTGTAGAGCGGCCCTTCAACGACGTCATCGAATTCCACGGCCACGCTGCGGACCGAGCGGGTGGCGTCGCTCGCGCCCGTAGCGGTGGGGAAGAACTGCTCCACCAGGTCGGCATCGCCCAGCGGCTCCGTGGCGAACGCCATGTAGGCCGCAGCGACGTGCGCGCGTTCCTTGTCCAGGCTCATGTCGCCCCAGATGATGACCATCATCAGCACCGGCGCATACACGAACAGGCATAGCAGCGCCGTCTCCGTCATCGCCGCGCCGCGACGTCGGTCTCGCGTGTCTGGTGGTCGGATGGCTGCGGGTGCCTTCACCTTCTTCTCCTATCGCGATGGCGGCGCTAGTGCACGACGGACTCCTCGTCCAGCCGGTTGTAGTCCAATTGCCCGTATGCCGGCCCGCCGCCGAGCGCGCGGCCGGCCAGGTAATCCACCAGCGGGTCCCTGAGCATACCGTACTCGTCGATGTAGGGCGCGCCCATCCCAGGGGTCGACTGGCGTGCCCGCAGCAGCGTGGTCAGGTCGCGCCGCACCCAGGTGGGCGGGTAGGACGCGCTGTAGGAGCCGTAGACGTCGCCGGCCCATCCGGTTTCCCCGCTGCGGACCAGCCCGCTGCGTATCAGCCCGCCCGGCGCGCCGTGCGCGATCCGCTTCAGCAGCCATCCCACCCCGGTCTCGGCCGCGCCCGCCTGGCCGAGGGTCACGTCCTCATCCAGCACCTGGCGGTCCAGGCCTATCAATCGCGCGTCCCAGTACGACCGGCCCGACGCGTCTTCTCTCAGGTAGAGGTTGCCCGGATTTTCGGACAGCCAGTCTTCGCGGGCCGCCGGGTCGTCGAAATAGGCGCCCTGCCTCAGCCCGGCGGCGTTGCCCTCGGCGTCCGGCTGGTTCAGCCGCGCGCGCGCGGCGGCTACCGCGAAGTAGCCCCACGCCGGCCGCAGCCTCTCCCCACGCTGGCGGGCCGTCGTGCCGCCCGCGCCGCGCATCAGCCCTTTGAAGCCGGGCTCGGGGTCGTGCAGCATGTACTCGACCGGCCGCTCCGGCGCCGCCCCGGGCGTGAGGGGGGCGTCGTCCTCGCCTCGCGGGAAGTGGCTCTCCCGCCGGTGCCACACCCCGGCGGTGAAGCCGAACTTGAAGAACCCGTCCGTCAGCACCAGGGGCATGTGCTCGGCCCGGAAATTGGCTTCCTGATAGTCGTCGAGCTGAATCGTCTTCCGATGCGGGCGCTCGCGGTCGGCCTGCCCCTGGCGGTTGAACACGTCGCTCGGCTGCACCAGCACGTAGCCCTTCCCCTTGCAGGTCGGGCATTCCAGGATTTCGCCACCGTCGACCTCGCCGTCCCCGTCAAGGTCGAGCCACCACTGGCCGTCCGGCTCCTCGCGGCCGCCCTTGGTGTCGAAGCTGTCCCAGCACGGGCGCACCTGGTAGAAGTTATAGGTGTTGCCGAACTCCCCGGGCGGCGCGGCCCTCACCAGAGAGCCGGTCCGGGGATCGAGCCAGCCGTCGGGATTCAGGTCGGCCTCGTATGCCCAGCCGGGCAGGTTCCGGGGGGTGGTGAAGTCGCCCGGCGGGAACTCGTCGCCCTCGACATCCCCGTGCGCCATGAGTCGGGCCATGTTTCGCTCGGGCTCCAGGCGCGCGCCGAATTCCATGTACTCGTACAGCCAGTGGTCGTTCTCATCCTGCGCCAGGCGGTGCTGCCACCAGTACTCCTCGCCCCGGTTGAAATGCGCCCGCCACTCGCCGTCCGTCCCGCGCCCATGCAGCGTCTCTCCCTGGCGCATCACCCGGAAATCATCCCCCTCTACCCACACTTCTACATCGTTGATAACGGCCCAGAAGCGGGTGGTCTCGCCCAGGTATGCGCGCCCCCATGGCTGGCCGTCCACGTCCTGGAGTTCGAGGTATGGGGGCTCGATCGTGCGGATCGTGGCCCGGCCCGGCAGTTGGATTACCGGGTCCATCGTCACTGTGACCCGCACGCCGTCCACCTCGGGGGTGACCGGCGGTAGGGCCACGAAGTCGTCCTCCTCCGGCATGACCCATTCCTCCTCCTCCCGGTCCCACTTGTAGCGGGCTATCTGGGTCACGCCGTCCAGGTTGCGCACGAACATCGTGTTCTGCGGCCACGTGCCGTTGGTGTTGATCAGCTCCAGCCAGCGCGGGTTGTACTCGTTGTGATAGCGCACCTCCACGCCCTCAGGACCCCAGGTGACCACGTGGAACTCCTCGTGCTGCTGGATGCAGGCTTTGTCGTCCAGCAGGAGGTCATGCAGGAGCCAGCGGCGCCCCTGGAGCTGGCAGATACGGTAGAGGCCCTCCTCGCTGGCGCCTCGCTGCCAGGAGACCAGCCAGCACTGCTCGCAGACGCCGCACGACGCACAGCTTGCGCACGTCGCGCACTCCACCGCCTGCACTTCCATGGCCACGTCGCCGCCGGCCACGCGCCACCACTCCACGCCCAGCCGGTCGACCTCGAGCGAGAGATAGGCATCCTTCCTCGGCAGCCAGCGGGAGGCGGGGAAGATGGACGCGTACTCGGCCCCGTTCTCGCGCGCCATCCGGTAGGCCGTCTCGGCGGTCAGCACGGGCGCCAGAATGGCGACCGTATGCTCCAGCCGGCTCATCTCCTGGAGCCAGTCATGGGCGGGGCCGAGGGGTTCGCCCGCAGGAGGCCCCAGCCACTCCTTGGCGCGGTCGTAGGCATCCCGGTAGCGCAGATCCGCCCGGTCGACGCCGACGATCTCCTGCACCCACTCGGGATCGTTTTGGGGGTCATCGAGCGCCTCTTCGCCGGTGTCGTCGTTTTCTTTGAGCTCCTTGAGAAGTTCGGTGAGGAACTTGATCTGCGCCTCGAGGTCGGCCTGGCGGTCGGGGTCGGTCTCGCCCTTGAGCTTGCTTTTCCGCTCGTCGATCTCGCTGGTGAGCGCCTGGGCCGCCGCACCGTCGAGGTTCATGACCCGGTCGCGCAGCTCCGCCAGCACGCCGTAGGCGTTGACGTCGGCCACGTAGCGCAGGGCCCGGCCCCGCACCTGGGCCATGCCGGTGTTGAGCAGGGCGATGGCGTTGAGGCACTCGCTTTCGACCAGGGCCGAGCTGTAAGCCGCCGAGTCGGCCGCGAACTGCATCTGGATGCGGCGGGCGCTCACCCGACCCACGCCCAGGACCATCGCGCCGAAAAGCAGCAGCAGGAAGACGCTGATAACGCCGAAGACCAGGCTCTGGCCGCTCTCGTCGCGCCTCAGGGCCGCCAGCCTTTCGAGGATGATCTTCCGCGTCGTCTTCATCGTCCTCGTCCTCATGACTAATCAATGACGAAATCCGAATGCCGAATCAATGACGAAATCCGAATGGCGAAAGAATGACGAAATCCGAATGCCGAAAGAATGACGAAAGCCGAATGGTGATCTGGTGATGACTGCAGACGCAACGCGGCTGATTCGACATTCTGGTTTCGACATTGGGCTTGCTGTATCCGCCCTTCTTTCTTCTTGTCTTCTCCAGTTCCGTGCCCTTCCGTGTTTTCCGTGGGCATGTCTGTTGTCTGGGCATTTGGATTTCGTCAGTCGGCCTTGATTCCGCCGCCCGGGACGGCCAGCCGGGTCGTCTCCCTCAGGCGCATGTGTGGGGCCCGGACGTTCCAGATGCCGACGCTATCCTCGAACTCCGCCTCATAGCCCCGCGGCGTGGTGCCGCCTGGTCCGGTGGCGTCGGGGGCGGGGGTCTGGCCGCCGAGGTCGGCCAGCCAGGCGAACAGGTAGTTCACGCCGGGCAAGGTCAGCTCGTAGTAGTGCGTGACGGAGACCTCGACCTCGCCATCGCTCGGGTACTCGATGCGGGAAACCGCGGTCTTGAGGCGGCGTGAGATGCCGCTCTTGGGCACGGGGCCCCAGCCGGGCAGGGTGATGATTGCGCTGTCGGCGGTGAGGGCGGCGAGGCTGAAATTCGACCCCTCGACGGTGGGCCCGGTAATGGGGGCGCAGGCGAGGGCGGCGGCCGTTTCGGCCCGGCGGTAGGCATCGGCCGGGTCTTCCCCCACCAGGGCTGCCCGCGCGGCGCTGAACGATGCGTAGCTCACCACCTGCTTGCCCACGTAGAGCAGGGCCAACTGCATGATGGCGAACATCACGAAAAGTTGAAGGGGGAAGGCGAAAGCGAACTCCGCTATCGCCTGTCCCCCTTCAGGCCCGGCCGGGGGGCAACCGGGCTTGCTCTTCGCTGTATCGGCCTCCTTCACGTTGCCATGAATCCGGCAATGTGGTGTTTTCCTACACGCCTTTTCCAACACTGTTACGCGTTCCGATACATCCTTACGGCCGCCATTTGCCGGCCGAAGCCCCTTCGAAGCCGTTTCTTGGGGCCTGGGGTCCATTACCTCGGCACCTCCACCAGATACCACGCAATAACGCTGCCAACCGCGATGGCCAGGCCGTATGGAACCGTAATCGGCGGGGTGGGTTCCTGCCCGTCGCCCGTGGTCTTGGACCCGCCGATCCGCTCCAGGGTGAAGGTGAAACGCACGGCTCCCTTGACGCCGTCCCAGAGCCGCCCGCGCCAGAGAAAAATCGCCGTCACCATCAGGGCGCCGACCAGGGAGGAGAAAAACAGCGCGTAGGCCCCCGTCCGGAGGCCGCAGATGGCCCCTACGGCCAGCATGAGCTTGACGTCCCCGGCCGCGATCCCGCCCTTCATGTAGGGCCAGGCGAAGGCCAGCAGGACCATGCCCATTGCCAGGAGTGAGCTGCCGAGGCCGGGCCCCCCGACTCCCCAGTCCCATAACCCGCCAAGGGCGTAACCAATGAGCAGCCCCGCGATCATCCCGCCCAGGGTGCACCAGTTGTAGATCTTCCCCCGGGTCAGATCCGTGTAGACGGCCGCAATGAGGAGGGCGAAGAGAATGCAGTGCCTCGTCAACCCCAACCATCCCTCGAGCGGCATGGCTACCCTTCACGAGCGAAGAAGATTGCCGAATCCGCCGGGCGCGGCCTCCGGGTTCTAGAAGGCGTCGCTGATATCATCGAGTTCCGCGGCGTCGTCCGCCTCATCGCCGTGGCTGCGCAGGGTGGTGCTCTCGCCGGCCACCTTGTGGGTGCCCGAGCGGAACAGCTCGCGCACCTGGTTGCCGAACACCAGGATGACGCCGATGCTGCCGAGGGCGATCAAGGCGAGGATAATGACGTACTCGCTGGTGGTCTGGGCCTTCCTGGCGGCCTTTGCGAACTTCCTGAATAGATCGTGCATTCCTCCGGCCTCCCCTGGCTATACCGCCTGCCCGCGTGCGTGCGTGCGTCTACGGAACCGGCAGGCAGATGACGTTGACGATGTCCTCGTAGTAGCCGATCATGCCCTCTTCGAAGGCGAAGATGAACGTCACAAGCGTCGCGGCGCCCAGGAGGGTGAACGACCACATCAGGAGGCCGTACTCGGCCAGTGCCTGGCCCCGGCGTCCCGTAAGGCGCTGTCGCAAAACTCCATCCTGGCTTCGGCCGACGGAGCGGGTTCTGCAATAGCGCCCAAAAATCGGCTTGGCTCGTCTGTTCGGTTCCATGCGCTTTCTTCCCCGCCCGGCCCGCCAGCAGGCGCACTCTTCAACCCGTAAGCCGAGCGTGCAAACGACATTCCGACATACCATCACTCTACCCGGTGCCCCCGGCGAATGCAACAGTTTCTTGTGCCGGGCCGGCGCAGCGGAGATGCGTCAATACGGGACGTGCCCCGGGGCGGGCCCGCTACTCTTCCATTTGCCACGGCTCCAGGCCCAGGAGCATGGCCTTGGCCGCGCGGAACTCATGCTCGCTGAGGCGGCCCTCGTGCAGGAGCCGGTCCAGACCGCGCAGCTCCGCCGCCAGACCACCTTCCGCCGGGTCGCCGCGACATGCTTCTATCCGGTCCTGCATCTTGCGCACGAAATGGTCGAAGGCGTCCGGGTCGGGCTTGCGCCACTGGAGGTTCACCGCGGGCGAGCCGTCGTCGATCCGGTGGAAGGTCACGCAGTTCTGGCGAATCATAAGCGCGTGGGCCAGGGCCGAGGCGCCGCCCAGCAGCGCCAGGCCCGGCAGGGCCCAGACCCAGGCGTTCAGGCCCAGGGCCGGGCGCTGGGCGCAAAGCACGGCGAGCACTGTGGCAAGAACGCCCAGCAAGAGGGCGGCCGACAGCCACCGGCGCGGCAGCGCGCTGTAGCGGGACGGCTGTGGGTCCAGCATGTCGAGGCCGAGCACGTAATGGTTGGTCTCGATCAGGCCCCCGAGGAAGACCTCGACGTTGCGCTCCCGCAGCACGTACCGCTCCCGTCCGAACAGTCCGAACCGGTAGGAAATCTCCGCATCAGGCGCGCGATCTCGCTTCTTCCGGGCCATCTCCCTCACGCCTTTCTTGCTCTCGGACAGGAACGAACGGGTACTTCCCCCGAGTAATTATCCCCTGCTCGCGGCATTTTCGCAAGCTCAAGGGGGCGCTCATATCCATCCCAGCCAATCGCCCAGCAGGAACTGGAAGCGGCCGATCAGGAGCGACTCCCGGGCCATGACCGTGTAGCCGAACGAAGCGCCGAAGGCGACCATGAGGAAGATGATGCCCACGCGCGATATCGCGCCCACCGTGCCCTTGTGCTCGAGGCTGAAGAAGAAATAGAACAGCACCGCAAGTACGCCAACCAGAATGATGAGCCGATCGATGCTGTTGAATGCCTCGGCCCACACCGCGTTGTCCAGCAGGGCGGAGTTGGCTCGGAGGATGATGTAGAGGAGGGCGACGAGGCCCGTGTTGACCTTCAGGACAGTGGCCAGCACGCCTCCCTTCGGCGCGAAGTAGGCGGTCACTGCGA
>CAZXDF010000300.1:0-3156 GCA_964639345.1 uncultured candidatus Brocadiaceae bacterium
TGCATCGTGATCCTGGGCAGCGGGCCCAACCGCATCTGCCAGGGGATCGAGTTCGACTACTGCTGCGTGCAGGCGTCCTTCGGGCTCCAGGAGATGGGCTACGAGACCGTGATGGTCAACTCGAATCCGGAGACCGTCTCGACGGATTACGACACGAGCGACCTGCTGTTTTTCGAGCCCATCACGCGCGAGAACGTGCTGAACATCTGCGACCGCCTGCGCCCCGAAGGCGTCATCGTCCAGTTCGGCGGGCAGACGCCGCTGAACATCGCGGCCTCGCTTGAGGAGGCCGGCGTGCGCATCCTGGGCACGAGCGTGGCGAGCATCGCGCGCGCCGAGGACCGACACGAGTTCGAGCAGATGCTCGGAAAGCTGGGCCTGCGCCGGCCGCCGAACGGGATCGCCGCGAACGTGGATGACGCCGCGGCCGAGGCGAACCGCCTGGGCTACCCCATACTGATGCGCCCGAGCTACGTGCTGGGCGGCCGGGCGATGTTCATCATCTACGACGAGGCCGAGCTGCGCGAGAAGATGCTCCTGGCGGTCGAGGCGAGTCCCGGGCACCCGGTGCTGATCGACAAGTTCCTCGACGATGCGACCGAGGTGGACGTGGACTGCATCGCCGACGGAGAGTCGGCCGTGATCGGCGGCGTCATGGAGCACATCGAGCAGGCGGGCGTGCACAGCGGCGACAGCGCCTGCACTATCCCTCCCCACAGCCTCGCGCCCGAGACAGTGCAGGAGATCATGGACCAGACCAGGGCGCTGGCGCGGGAGCTGGACGTGCGCGGGCTGATGAACGTGCAGTTCGCCGTGAAGGGCGGCGAGGTCTATGTGATCGAGGTCAACCCCCGCGCCTCGCGAACCGTCCCCTTTGTCAGCAAGGCCGTGGGGCTGAGCCTCGCGCGCATGGCCGCCAAGGTCATGGCGGGCGCCACTCTCAAGGAGCTCGGCTTCACCAAGGAGGTCGCGCCAGCCCATTTCAGCGTCAAGGAATGCGTGCTCCCCTTCAACAAGTTCCCGAACTGCGACATCATCCTGGGACCCGAGATGCGTTCGACCGGGGAAGTGATGGGGATCGCCGAGGAGTTCGGCATGGCCTTCGCCAAGAGCCAGATGGCCGCGGGACAGGCGCTGCCGGTCAGCGGCACTGTGGTGTTCACCGTGCGCGACAGCGACAAGCCGCGTGCGGTCGAGATGGCGCGGGGCCTGGAAGAGATGGGCTTCCGAATCCTCGCCACCTCCGGCACGCACGCGGCGCTGCAGGAGGCGGGCGTAGGGAGCGAGATGGTTCAGAAGATACAGGCGGGCCGGCCCAACATCCTGGACGCCCTGATGAACGGCGAGGTGAGCCTGGTCATAAACACGCCGAGCCGGCGGGGCTCGCGCACGGCCGAGGCGCGAATCCGCCGATACGCCGTGCTGCACGCCATTCCGGTCATTACGACGATGGCGGCGGCCGGCGCCGCCGTGCGGGGCATCCGGGCGCAGATCGAGAAACGCCTCACCGTGCGCACGCTCCAGGAATACCATGTGGCGCTGGCCGCGGCGGCCGAGGCCGGGTAGACCGGACGGCCAAAGCGACGGTCGCGAATCACTGCTTGCTGCTCACTGCTCACTTGCGTCTCCTCCGGGCCGCGCGCTGACGGACGACGGATATGGACAAGAAGAGCGTTACCATCGTGGACTACAAGGCGGGGAACCTGACGAGCGTCCGGCTCGCGGTGGAGAAGGTCGGGTACGTCGCGCACGTCACCGACCGCCCACACGACGTACTCCGGGCCGAGCGACTGATATTCCCCGGAGTCGGCGCGGCGGGCACGGCAATGGCGGTGCTGCGGGAGAGCGGGCTGGCGGAGGCGCTGGTGGACTACGCCGCCACCGGCCGCCCCCTGGCAGGCATCTGTCTGGGCGCGCAGATCATCTTCGAGCGCAGCGCGGAGGACGAGGCCGCCTGCATCGGCCTGTTTTCCGGCTCGGTGAAACCCCTCGCGGTGGAGCCGGGCTTCAAGGTCCCGCACATGGGCTGGAACGCCGTCGAGTTCGTGCGCGACCATCCGGTCTGGCGCGGCGTGCCGTCCGGCTCACAGTTCTACTTCGTGCACAGCTTTGTGCCCGCGCCGGCGGAGCCAGGCATCGTGATCGGGCGCACGGACTACTGCGGCGCGTTCGCGAGCGCGGTGGCCCGCGAGAACATCGTGGCGTTCCAGTTCCACCCGGAGCGCAGCGGCCGCCCGGGACTCAGGGTGCTCGAGAACTACCTCCGCTGGGAGCCGTAGGCCATGCTCAGCAAACGCCTCATAGTCTGCCTGGACGTTCGCGAGGGCATGACGACCAAGGGGGTGAAGTTCCAGGGCAACGTCGACGTGGGCGACCCCGTTGCGATGGCCGAGCGGTACTACAAGGACGGTGTGGACGAGCTGGTCTTCTACGACATCACGGCCTCGCACGAGCAGCGCGGCATCATGATCGATGTGGTGCGCCGCGTGGCGCGCGCCGTGTTCATCCCGTTCAGCGTGGGCGGCGGCCTGCGCACGGTGGAGGACATGCGGGAGGTCCTGCTGGCCGGGGCCGAGAAGGTGAGCGTGGACAGCGGGGCCGTGCGCGACCCCGACGTCATCGCGCAGGGAGCCCGGGCCTTCGGCAGCCAGTGCGTGGTGCTGGGCATGCAGGCGAAGCGCGTCGGCGAGCGCCCCGGCATTCCAAGCGGCTACGAGGTTTTCATCGACGGCGCGCGCGTGCCCACGGGCCTGGACGCGGTGGAGTGGGCCAGACGCGCGGAGGGGGTCGGCGCGGGAGAGATATGCGTGAACTCCATCGACGCCGACGGAACCAAGGAGGGCTACGATCTGACCGTGACGCGCATGATCAGCGAGGCCGTGCGCATCCCCGTCATCGCCAGCGGCGGCGCCGGCGAGCCGGCTCACCTTGCCGACGTGCTCACCGAAGGGAAGGCCGACGCCGCCCTGATCGCCTCCATGGTCCACTTCGGCACCTACACGATCCCGGAGATCAAGCGCTGCCTGGCCGACAGAGGAGTACCAGTTAGATTAGAATGGTGACAGGCAAGGACAGTCCAAGAGTCGAAGGGTCGAAGAGTCGAAAAACAAGAAGGTCCAATAGTCGAGAAGCGGACGAAAAGGAACCGATGGATAG
>CAZXDF010000301.1:0-6659 GCA_964639345.1 uncultured candidatus Brocadiaceae bacterium
GAACGCGCGGGCACGCCACAACTGACCCCACCTCGGAATCTGGGCCCAGTAATAGTGCCCGCTGTCCTGGGCGCCGAAGATGAGCCCGACGTTGCCGCTGTGCTCAAGTTGCTTGAACTCGCACTCCATGGTCACGTCGCCAAAGCACAGGTCGGGACGGATCGCCATCGTGTGAGTCCAGTAGTCCAGCGCCGGGGAACGGATCTCGTTCATGTCGGGCAGGAACTCCCAACGGTTGGACCTTGGCAGCGCGTACAGCGTCTCATCCCGAGGGGTCGCGACGCCGGCGCGCAGCACCCAGGCCGTCTCGCCGCTGATCGCCCGGACCACAATGAGGTGCTTGCCGGCCGAGAGCCGCCGGCTGAAGCAATGGTCGGTGCTGCCGATGCGGCTGTCAGCGAACTTAGCGGACCATGGGTAACCTTTGCGGTTGCCCGTCGCCAGCGTGTCGAAGACAGGTTCGCCGTCGATCCACCACTGCATCCACCAGTCGCAGCCCCCGCCGAAAACCACCTCGGTCTCGCTCTGCACTTCCCTCTCGGCCACAGCGTAGGCCTGCTGCCCCGCCTCGTGCCCGCCGAAGAGCGCGCTGAAATCGAGCGTGTCCTCTGTCATCTGCACATCGCGGCCGTCGAGCTTCTGCTCGCCTACCCTCAGCGTCTCAGGAATCCCTGAGAGTTCACCCACCGCCGCGTCAACCTGCGGGATCGCCTCCTTGTACCACTTGTAGTTCTCCTTGCGCGCCCAGTCGATCTTCGTTGTCTCCGCGCCAGTCGGGCCGAAGACGCGCCAGCGCCTCGGGAATTCGACGGCTGCCTTGGCCTCTGACGACAGGCGCGTCTCGCCGCCTTCCCGGTCCACAAAGTCCCATTTCTCCTCGCCAATCCGCGTCAGACCCATTTGCTCTCCTTCCGCTCCCAAAACGACCTGCGAGTTACGCCAATTGCCGCGGGGGCACCGCCACGTGCGCCCTTACTCCAGCCACTACGAATCGCTACTGCAACGACAGCCTCCTGTCCGTCGACGAGTTGGCTGCCCCCGCACAAAACTCCCAAGACATCCACAACTGCCCGCGCGGCATTGCCCTGCGTGGCAGGAGAAGCCGTCCTTACACTTGGCACATAGAATGGGGGCATATCAGAGGGAAGCCATGCTGTCCTGCGGAAGTGGCATATTTGGCTTGAGAACGCCATACTTGGGTGTTACGGGCCTCGTAGTATGAACGTGGGAGCATCGCTATGTTATCCTGTGTGGCTCTATTGCGGAACCGTCATGTCGGCGAGCAGTTCGGCGGTAATGAGTTTCCCCAGCAGAAAGTGCTTGCGGTCGGGATACCAGAAGATGCGCCGGCCGTCGCGCTCGGTCAGGCACGCGTACATCGCCAGCCATATCCGCCCGCCGATGACGCCCCCCCCGCCCGGTCCCACGGCCACCCCGTGCGTGTCGAAAAGGAGCTTCGGCTCACTGAACCAGATGGGCTGCTCCGCTCCCGGCCTGAACTCGCCGACCGAAATAAAGATCGGCCGCCGCGCGTTCATGTCGTGCGGCCCCGCCGCGCCGTAGCCGGTCCCGTCGTGGTTGTGGAAGAAGAGCACGTAGCGGCCGTCTTCCAGGCGGTAGATCGGGCAGGGCGACTTGGGATGCAGCATCTCCGGCCCGCCGTCGCGCCGCCGCAGGATATCCGTCGCGCGCCAGGACGCGCCGTCGTCCTCGCTCACCGTATACCAGATGTGGCCGGTGCGGGTGCGCATGATCAGGAACAGCCGCCCGTCCGGCAACACCACGATGGACGGCTCCTCGCCCAGGCTGTAGCCCCGGGACTTCTCCGGCTCGACCGGACAGGGCACGCTGATCGAAGCGCCCTCGGGGAGCCAGGTGATCTTCAAGTCTTTCGGGTCCGGTCCCTCGTCGATGTTGTCGAAGCGCATCAGTTCGCTGCGCGAGTCCGGATGGTGGCCCTCCTTGGGGTAGGGGAACTTCTGGAGGCTGCTCCATCGGGTGAATCCGGCAATCCAGCGTCCCTTGGGGTCGCGGATCGCGGGCTGCCATACGATCCACGAGCAGGGCACTCGGGGGTCGGGATGGTCGTACTTCTCGCGCCGCCGGACGGGGATGTCGCAGCCTGGCTGCCAGGTGTGGCCGTCGTCATCGGAATAGACGCAGCGCATCACCCCGTTGGACGAATACGAGATGTCCCATATCCCCGTGCACCGGTTGAAGAAGAAGTAGACACGGCCGGCGCGGCTGACGATGTGGAACCCCCAGCGGCCGCAGAGGATCGGGGCGTCGGCGGTGCCGGGCATCACCTCCGGCTCGCTCCACGTCACGCCGCCGTCGGCGCTGCGGCTGAAGACCGTGCGTGAGTTCGGCGCCGATTCGTACGTGCCCGTGGTCCAGGTAGCGAGCATGTCGCCGGAGCTGGGCATGAAATTGATGATGAGGTGCTCGTTGTCCCCGTCCGGCCCCGCGGGCCTCGGGGGCAGATACAGCACCAGGTCAGGCTCGGTGCGCTTCCAGTCGTCGGTGTAGCACTCGTGACGTTCTTCGCTACTCATCCTTATCCTCACCATCCCTTCCAACTGCCGTCCTCGTGGCGGTATTGGCGATACTCCATCGGCTCGTAGGGCAGCTTGGCGATGTCCTGCTCCTTCACCTCCAGGCCAAGGCCGGGGCGGTCCGACACGTTCATGTAGCCGTCCTTGATGACCCAGTCGTGATCGACGTAGCGATGGAACTGATCGAAGCAGGCCGTGGGAGTCTCCTGGATGAGGAAGTTCGGCATGGCCGCGTCCGCGTGGACACTGGCGGCCAGATGCAGCGGCCCGCTGGCATTATGAGGCGCTATCTGCATCTGCGCCCCCTCGGCGAGCTTCGCGATGGCCATCATGTTCGTGATGCCGAAGCTGTGTGCGATGTCGGGCTGGAGGTAGGCGCACGCGCGCCGGTCGATCAGTTCCTTGAACTCGCGCAGCGTGAAGAGCTTCTCCCCCGTCGCGATCGGCACGGGGCTGCGGCGCGAAACGGCGAGCAGCGCATCGACCGAGCCCCACTTGGACGGCTCCTCCAGAAACAGCGGCCTGGACGGGGCGATCCGACGGGCAAAGGCAAGGCCCAGCTCCGGCGTCGGGCTGCCGTGTGCGTCGAGAAGGATGTCGAACTCGGGGCCGACCGCTTCACGCACCGCCGCAACGCACGTGGCCGCATGGTCGACGGCGGCCTCATCCATCGGCCAACGGCGTGTCTCCAGAGGAGTGCCCTTGCACCCGGCGTAGCCCTTCTCGCGCGTGAGCAGTGCGGACTTGACCGCCTGCTCGGGGGATTCCAGCGACATGCCGCCGTAGACGCGGACGCGATCGCGGCGCTTTCCCCCAAGGATCGTGTGCACCGGCACGCCCCAGGCCTTCCCCGCGATGTCGTAAAGCGCCATGTTGACCGCCGCGACGGCCGTGCCCAGCACCGGGCCGCCCTTCCAGGGGAGGCGATCGGTGATGTCATCGCACAGCGCGGCCACGCGCAACGGGTCCTCGCCGACAAGCAGTCTCGAAAAGTTGTGCAGCGCCGCCTCGACGGGCGGCACGAGCCACTCCACACTCCCCTCGCCCCAGCCGCTGATGCCCGCGTCGGTCTCGACCTTGAGAAACAGCCATGACTTTGCGCTGCTGCCCATTAGCTCGCCCGTGCGCGGGTCGCGGACCGGCTCCCCAAGGGGCATGCTGAACTTGTACGTCTTGATGCCGCTTATCTTCATGACGACCCCTGCTCCTCCTACGGATTCTTGCCTCCCAACCTCCGGCGCTCTTTGACGCACGCCGGGCCGGCCCACTCTCACAAGTTCACCAGGATGGCCCCGGCGGCTTCGCCGTCCGGCAACGTACCAGACGGAACCCCTCCCGTCAAGCGGCATGCCGGTGGAAGCGACACGCCGAGCACGTGCCGGTAGCCCGTCTTGGGGCGGACCGCGATTCTTCTGCGCCGGAGTCCGATGCGGCGGCTATCTCTTGGGCGTGATCTTCAGCACGTAGGCGGCGTCGCACGGTTTCTCCGCGGGCATCTTTACGCGGAGTCCATTCTTGCCGCGGGACCACCGGACCGGTTCTTTCGCGCCCAGGAGTTCGACGCCCGCAATCTCGCGGGGATACAGCCGCAGGTTGGCGCTGAACGACTGAACGGTGACCTCGCCGCTTTCGGGCCAGCCGAGGACGATGGCATACAGGGTGCCGTCCTTGGTCGTGAAGCGAATGTCCCGGCTCGTGAAGGCGCTCCGCCCAGTGTCGGTGAAGCCACCGGACACAACCCGCGTCGGCCCTTCGCCGAAGACCTTCCAGGGACGCGTTCCGTAGATGGCCTCCCCGTTGGCCCACAGCCACCGGCCGATGTCCAGCAGGATTCTCTCATCCTGTTCCGGAATCGTGCCGTCCGGCGCGGAGCCAACGTTCAGCAGTAGCGCGCCGTTCTTGCTGACGATGTCGACGAGGTCGCCGATGATGGAATCGGCCGTCTTGTAGTCCTGGTTCCGGACATAGCCCCAGGAGTTCCTCGCGACCGCAGTATCGGTCTGCCAGAAGAGCGGGTTGATGTCGTCGAGCTGGCCGCGTTCAACGTCGTACACGGCAGCCTCGGGCGGGAAGGCAGTCTCCTTGTAATTGATCGCGACCCCCCGCTGCCACTGCGCGCCGCGGTTGTAGTAGTAGCTGGCGAATCGCCGCAGGTAGGGCTCGAACGCCCGTTCCATGATCCACCAGTCGAAATAGACCAGTTGCGGCTGATACTTGTCCACCAGTTCGCAGGTCCGCGCGAGCCAGTCGTCCAGGAACTCCTGATTTGGTTGCATGTCCCTGGGTTGAGCGGGACCGTAGAGCCCGGCGTATCGCGGGTCCTGCACGTCGGAGTCGAACTTCATGCCGCCGTCGAAAAACCACCAGTGCTCGGCGCGGTGGCTCGAGAGGCCGAAAACCAGCCACCGCTTCCGCACGGCCTCCGCCAGGTCGCCGATGAGGTCGCGCTTCGGGCCCATCTTCGTGGCACACCACTCCGAAAGGCCGCAGTCGTACATGGCGAACCCGTCATGATGCTCCGCAACCGGCACTACGAACTTCGCCCCGGCTTTGTAGAACAGGTTGGCCCAGTGGTCGGGGTCGTACTTCTCCGCCCTGAACATGGGGATGAAGTCCTTGTATCCGAACTTCTCCTGCGCGCCGTGGGCTGAAACGTGATGCTCGAACTCTTCAGAGCCCTGCTGATACATGTTCCGCGGGTACCACTCGTTGCTGAACGCCGGCACCGAGTAAACCCCCCAGTGGATGAAGATCCCGAACTTGCCGTCCGCATACCAGTCGGGTGCCTCGTATGCCTTCAACGAATCCCACGCGGCCTTGAAGGGGCCGGCTGCGATCACACGATCGGTCTCCTGCAACACGTCAGTTACGGCCTTCATCGGTCAACTCCCTTGCTTCCAATCTCAGGTCTCAGGCCCAGCCGCCGCCGTCCACTGCGGCAACGGCGTCGAACACGCCCCCCGTAAGGGTCACGGAGATTGTACTGGCCCCCTTCGCCATATGCGCGGACATTTACGCGGAAAGGAGATGGCTCTCCGGTCGGCCAGCTCGTAGCCCGACTCCGAGTTGCTGGTTCCACGGGTGTCCGCCGATCTAGTTGCGCCGCCCTCCCCCGTGTCTCCTAAGTCAGGACGCACAACGCCGGCGACATGTGGGCGCATCATCTGGAGCACTTCGGCGCATGCAGCGGAGGCTTCGGGCGCCCCGCCACACCTTCCCTCGTGCGCACCGCACGCGGCTGCACAGCGCCGTCAATTCGTGAATGAGATCCCGAATTGCACCGTCGATTGTGCCAAGTCATTGGTACACCCGTCAAGGCAATTGCGCGGCAAGGCTCTTGCGACCCCTCCCCATGGTGTCGCGTCCCGGAGATGCATTTGATATGCCCAGGCACTCCACAAGGCCTATCCCGGCCTTTCGGGCCAATCTCAGCGTGACCGGGTGCAGTCGACTCATGTCCGTCCCTTGCGGGACGGCACACTGGTGCTCCATGCCTCTTGCTTCTGGGAGTCTGGCCTGACCCTCTCCGGGGTAGATGGCCCGGCTACGAACACGCGCCGGCCGGAGGCCACTGGCACTGAACCTGTTTGTAGCGTATGCGGCGCGTCTTTCCATATCCCACTGAAGAACCTGCAAACTACTGGCTGGGAGTAGCTCCATAAGGCCAGCGAATGAAGCGCGCGGCGCTTGAGACCCGGCGAATCACCCGCCACTGAGATCGCCGTGCAGACCCTGGCGGCTCACACAGATTCTCAGACCCATTCCCACGAGTGTCTTCCCGACGCGGGAGCGGCGAAAGGGTCCTTGCACAGGGCAGAAGGTTGGTAGCAGCGTTGCGCGGTTCTCGGGGCTGGAAGACGCGCGTGGGCGCACTACGTGGAGAGAGCGCAGCCACGCAGGCCATGTGCCCATTGCCGTGCTCCCCGCGGCCAGCCTGGAAACCGAAGTCAGGCATTGCACAAGCCTGGCGCAAGTTGTATCTCTGAAAGGCGGCCGGCGGTCAAGGGGATTCAAGGAGCCCTGGGCCGTTTCTTTGTCTTGGTTGCGCTTGTGTCCATCTTCCTGCTCGGCTCTTACCACGTATCTCTTCGTGCCATTGGCCAG
>CAZXDF010000302.1:0-2970 GCA_964639345.1 uncultured candidatus Brocadiaceae bacterium
AGGGCACGGGCGCGCGGGCGCTCAGGTCGGTGATCGAGCAGATGATGCTCGAACCCATGTTCCACCTCCCTTCCCTGCCCAAGGACGAGACATACGTCGTCACTCCCGAAATCGTACGCGGGGAGCGCTCGCTGCTGACGCGCAAGAAGCGCAAACGGGCGTAGTATCCCCTGCCCCTGAGTGCTGAGTCCGGGGGGCTGAATCCTGATCCCCGGCCCCTGGTCCCTCGCCTGTATCACCAGTGCAACTGGACGGGGTGGAAGAGGCCTGGATGCCTGTTCCACCAAGAGCGCTTGCAGCGCCTGTGCCACCAAGAGCGCTTCCAGCGCCTGTATCACCAAGACCGATTGCATCGGCGGTGCAACCGCCTTTCGTGGTGTCGTACCTCTTCGACTCTTCGACCTTTTGACCTTGGTCCTGTTGCATCGGTCGTCGTGGCTCTTGCACCTTTCGACCCCTTCGACCTCTTGACCTTGGTCCTGCCTCCTGATCCCTGGTCCCTGAGTCTTGCCCCGCCTCGGTAGTTGCAGACGGCGCGTTCTTGCTGTATAAGACTGTCTGCGCACCAGGTGAGGACCGCGCGAGTTCCGCTCAACCTTTCACGCCGCCGGAGGACGAAAGTGGTACGCCAGATCACCGTCACGCCGGACTTCACTCCCCGCGTGCTTGAGATGCCGCGCATACCGGCCTTCCAGTACGACAGGACGCTCAAGGACGAGCTGACAGACGGCAGCCTGACCGCCGAGCAGGCCATGGACCTTCTGGAATGGATGCTGAGCATCCGCGCCTTCGAGGAGATGATCCTCGCCCTGCGTAACCAGGCCTTCGCGCCGCTGCGAGAGATGGGCTTCAAGTACCGCGGGCCCACGCACCTGTCCGTCGGTCAGGAGGCGGCGAGCGTCGGCGCGTGCGCCGCAATTCGCTACGACGACTACATAACCAGCACGCACCGCGGCCATGGCGACGGCATAGCGAAGGGATACGCGGCCATCCGCGACCGCGACGACGAGGAGCTGCGCAAGTGGATCGGCCGCCAGGAGGCGCAGCCCCTCAGCGGCGATGAGCTGCGCGAGGCCGCGAAGCACGAGCACATCTACCGCACGGCCGCCGAGCTCTTCGGCAAGGCCGACGGCTACTGCCGCGGGCGCGGGGGCGGAATGCACATCGCCGATTTCACCAGCGGACACCTCGGCGCCAACGCCATAGTCGGCGGCTCGGTCCCCATAGCCACGGGCGCCGGCTACAGCGCGCGCTACCTGCGCGACGGCAAGGTCGTGGCGTGTTTCGCGGGCGACGGCGCCTACGCCAACGGCGTCGTGCTCGAGTCCCTGAACATGGCGAGCATGCACCAGTTCACCAACGAGCTGGCGCAGGACCCCTTCGGCGTGCCGGCCATCTACCTCGTCGTCAACAACCAGTACGGCATGACCGGCCAGCAACAGGGCGAGGTGACCGCCGTGGACTACGTGGCCCGCCGCGCCGCCGGCTTCGAGACCGACGGGATGCACGCCGAGGTGGTGAACGGGATGGACGTGCTGGCCGTGCTGGACGCCGTGCGGCGCGCAGCAGAGACCGCGCGCAGCGGACACGGGCCGGTCCTGCGCGAGCTGTTCTGCTACCGTTACCAGGGGCACTCGCTCAGCGACCCGAGAAACGAATACAGAAGCAGGGAAGAGGAGGAGGCGTGGCGGGCCGTCGATCCCATCGAGAAGCTAAAGGGCCAGATCGTCGAGGCCGGCGTGGCCGACGAGGCGCAGGTCAAGGAACTCCGACAGCGCGTCGACAAACGCCTTGAACCGGCGACCGTCCGCGCCGCCAAGGCGGCCGACCCGCCGGCCGAAGAGGTCATGCGGTACGTGTTCACGGATTCGTTCTGCCACGAGGTGCCGAGGGCCGCCGCCGGCTTCCGCCCGCTTCAGGACCCACCGCGCGCGGAGCGCAAGGACGGCGAGATCACCTTCAAGGAAGCCCTGCGCGAGGCGTTGGTGGAGGAGATGCTGCGCGACAGCCGCGTGGTTTTCTACGGCGAGGACGTGGCCGATTACGGCGGCGCGTTCAAGGTGACCAAGGGCCTCCTGGAAGCCTTCGGCCGGAGCCGCATCTTCAACGCCAGCATCAGCGAGGCGGCCATCATCGGCACGGGCGTCGGGGCGGCCATGACGGGGCTGCGGCCGGTGGTCGAGCTGATGTACAGCGATTTCGAGTACATGGCCGGCGACCAGCTCTACAACCAGGCCGCCAAGTGGCACTACATGAGCGGCGGGCAGACGAACGTGCCCCTCGTGGTGCGCACCTCCACCGGCGCCGGCAAGGGATACGGCGGCCAGCACAGCCAGGCCCTCGAGTCACACAGCACCCATACGCCCGGCGTCCTCGTGGTATACGCCTCCACGCCATACGACGCTAAGGGGCTATTGAAGACCGCCATACGGGACGACAACCCCATCGTGTTCGTCGAGTCGCAGCAGCTCTACAACCTTAAGGGCAAGGTGCCAGAGGAGGAATACCTGGTGCCATTCGGCCGGGCGGCCGTCCGGCGCGAGGGGTCGGACGTGACGATCGTCGCCTGGGGACTTCTGGCCGACATGATGCACGAGGCCGCCGACAGGCTCGCCCAGGAGCACGACGTGCGGGCGGAGCTGATCGATCCGCGCACCCTCGTCCCGCTGGACATGGAGACGATCGCCGCGTCGGTCAGGAAGACGGGGCGCTGCGTGGTGGCCAGCCAGGCCTGCCGCACCGGCAGCTATACGGCCGAGGTGGCCTCGCAGATCGAGCAGGCAGCCTTCGACTGCCTCGACGCGCCGATCGAGCGGATCGGTTCGGCGGATGCCATCTCGCCACAGTCCGAGGTGTTGGAGCAAGCCTTCCTGCCGGGCGCGGACGACATCGTGGAGGCGGCGCTGCGGGCGTGCTACCGGTGAAGAGCCAGACGGGATGACAGGATCAACCGGGTGGGCTGACGGCCGG
>CAZXDF010000303.1:0-5671 GCA_964639345.1 uncultured candidatus Brocadiaceae bacterium
ACTGGCGTACGCCTGTGGCGTTCGCCGCGTCCTTGGCTGGTCCTCCGGTCGGGGCTCCGCCCCTCCCTCCAGACCAGCCAGCGAGGAAACCCCATCCAATTCTCTCATAACAACTGGCACAAGAAGCGGGAAGGGGTCACCCTGCTCGACGGCAAATGGTCGTTCGTGGCATGGCGCAGCACTGAGGGCGGCCCGCAACTCGTCCGCCAGGACGAAGAGATTTCCTGCGCGTTGCCGGACATCGCCATGCCGCCGAGGCTGGGCAAGGCAGCCCCATCCGGGGACGCCGGGTTGACACAAACCGTGAGGCGCAGTACAATTCGGACTGTTAGGCAGGCTCTCAGGCAAGACTGGCCGAAGATGGAAAAGAAGATGAAGTTGCTCATGCGGGTGGGCCTTGTTGTGGTCCTGTTACTTGCGTCCTTTTTCGCCGGGTTTTGGGCCGGGCGAATTGTCAGGTCCGAACGTGTCTCTACGCAGCAGCAGGAGTACGGAGGGGAAGGAGGGCTCTTCCATGAGCGCGGACATGCGGCCGCCGAACCCGAGGATGATCTCTACAAGCTGGCTCTCCTTGACTCCCTTATTTACGGAACAGGTTCCAGCGTTCCCAAGGCGCCCCGCGGAGTGACGGTTCCCGATCCAGCGCGGGTGGCCGACGGCTACAATCTGTACTCCTCCGGCCACGGGCCGCAGGCTTTCCTCATGGACATGTCCGGCCGAGCGCTTCATGAATGGCACATGGACAGAAACACCGTCTGGCCCCACCTTGCGGGCGTGGATCCCGGGAAGTCTAACCGGTATTTCGAGCGAGTCCGTCTGTTCGACAACGGGGATGTTCTGGCCCTGTACCCTTACACCGGGCTCGTCAAGCTTGACCGGAACTCCAGACTCCTGTGGGCACACCAGGGCTGGAATCATCACGGTCTTGATGTGGACGAACAGGGGCGAATCTATGTCCTGGGGCGTGACTTCGATGAGGAGGGGAGGCCGGCACCCGAGAGCCGTGAGGAGCCGCCCCCCAGAAGGAAGGTCAGCGGGAGGTGGGTTTTTGACGAAAACATCACTGTCCTCAGTGCCGATGGGGAACTACTAGACAAGATCTCCCTTATCGATTGCCTGGAGAACTCACGGTTTGCTCCACTGCTCGACCCCGCCAAGTATCCTGGAAGAAGCGAGCCCATTGATCTCCTCCATCCGAACAGCCTGCAAGTGCTGGACGGCCGGCACGTGGATCGCTCGCCAGCCTTCAAGAAAGGGAATGTCCTCACGTCATTCCGCGACCTCTCGACAATCGCAATCATCGACCCAGAGGAGAAGAAGGTCGTGTGGGCTTTGTCCCACGGTTGGCGCGGGCAACACGATCCGGCCCTGCTGGCGAACGGTCGGATGCTGCTGTTCAACAATTTTTCGCGCCCCATCGGCGGTGACCCGCAGGACCAGCGTTCTCAGGTGATGGAGTTCGATCCACTTACTCAGCAAGTCACCTGGTCCTACGGCAGGGCAGAGAGCACCGGGATGTTCTCCGCATTGTTCGGCGCAAGCCAACGTCTGCCGAATGGGAATACCCTGATCACTGAGTCAGACGACGGAAGGGCCATTGAGGTGACGCCGGACGGGGTGATCGTGTGGGAGTTCAACAATCCCCACATGTCGGGTCCGAACGGCGAATTCGTGGCGGTCATACCGAAAGTGTTTCGTGTGAGTTCTGACCAGGTGTGGTTGGAGCGCTGAACGGCCGAGCACGCCCTATCCCGCCCCAGCGGCTTCGGGACTGATGCTTTATGATGAAGGGCCTTCCGTTGCGCAGGCCATCACGGCCTCGCCGGCACAGGGCACAGCGAAGACAGGAGCCCGCTCGAGCGAAGCCACCGGGTTGCGGATGAGATCGAAGGGTTGACCGGGCATGATGACATCGCGAGACTGTTCATACGCAAGAAAGCCGCTCATGGCGGCACTCGTATGGCTGCTGGCCAGCTTTGTCGGAGCGCGCGTGGCCGACGCATATATCGACCCCGGCACAGTGGGGCCAATGTTGAGCGGTTGGGTGGCGCCGATCATCGGAATGATCGGCATTATGGTGGTGAGCACCCTGGTATTTCTCCGCGGGTACGTGCGGCTCGTCTTCGTCGTACATCTGAAGCGCTTCAGCATGTGGCTCCTGATCCTCGCGGCGGGCCTCCTGGTCGGCGCCGCTGTCTTTTTCTTGCGGTCGTAAGAAGCGGAGCCGGTCGGACGGATTGTCCCGTGAGGGCGCATTCGCATTCGTCGGAGGACGGTGGACATGGCACTGTCGCGACGTGACTTTCTGAAGGGCGCAGGCGCCGCCGCAGGGGCCGCGACGCTTTCGTACTTTGCGCTCAAGGCCTGGAAAGGAGCGAACGGTATCTTGCCGAGATCAGCAAGCCGCTACGACAGGGTGATTCTCATCGGTATCGACGGGGTCGATCCTGGCATACTGGATATGCTCATAGGGGAAGGCGCGGCGCCGAACTTCGCGCGTCTGCGGGACTCCGGGGCCGGCGGGGCACGAGGTGCCGTAAGCACCCTGCAGACCGTCGTCCCGCCCCAGAGCCCCGTCGTCTGGTGCACGCTGGCCACCGGCACGAATCCGGGCAAGCACGGCGTGTTCGACTTCATCCACAGGGACCCCAAGCGCCCGTTGCCATTCCTGTCCATTTCTCGCACGGGGGGCGGCGGGGTCCTTCGGTCGCCCAAGTACGTCAAGCCGCGCCGGAACCGAGCGTTCTGGAACGTTCTGAGCGACTACGACGTGCCGGTTACAGCGCTGCGCTGGCCGGTGACGTTCCCGCCCGAAGATATCAATGGCCGGATGCTCTCCGGGCTCGGCGTGCCAAGCTTGCGGGGGACCCTGGGCGATTACTCCTTGTACACCTCGGACGATTCGGAGTACGCCGACGTCCCTTCCACGCGACTGACGAAGGTCCGGGCGCGCGAGGGCCGCATCGAGACGAGCATCAGTGGGCCGAGGGTCCGGGGCGTGACAGGCATCTCAGACGCCACCATTCCCATGGTCATAGAGTGGAATGGCTCGGGCGTGACCGTAACCGTCGCAGACCAATCCGCCGCGCTGGGACCGGGTGAATGGAGCGATTGGACGCGAGTGAAGTTTCCCGTCGGCGGGCGAAAGACGGCCGCCGGCATCGTGAAGTTCCACCTGATCGAACGCGAGCCTGTCTTCAAGCTCTACATGACAGCGCTGGAGCCCGATCCTCTGGAGTCCCCACTTGCTCTGGCCACCCCCGACGGCTATGCGGCCGAGCTTGCGGGCGAGATCGGAACGTATCATACCCTTGGGATGCCGGAGGACACCAAGGCCCTCAACGAACACGTGCTCAGCCCCGCGGCCTTCCTCCAGCAGTGCGAGGAGGTCACCGAAGAGCGCTTCAGCATGTTCTGGAATGAGTTCGAGCGCTTCGACGAAGGGCTTCTGGCATTCGTGTTCGACACCTCCGACCGCATCCAGCACATGTTCTGGCGGGAGAACGAGTTGGACGGGGACTTCAAGCCGACGCGGCTCAGCCCGGCGATTCGCGACCACTACCTGACCATGGACCGTTTCGTCGGCGAACTGCTCGGCAAGGTAAGGGATCGAACGGCCCTGATGGTTTTCTCAGACCACGGCTTCACGAGCTTCGATATCGCCTTCGATCTCAACAACTGGCTCGTCGCCGAAGGGTTCATGACTCTCACAGATGACCCCGCTCGCAAGAAAGATGCGGAGAGGACCCTCTACAATCTCGTGGACTGGTCCCGGACCACGGCGTACGGGTGCGGCTTCTCGAGCGTCTACCTCAACCTCAAGGATCGGGAAGGCCACGGCATCGTAGCGCCGTCCGAAGCTGAAGCCCTCGGCAAGGAGATCGCCGCGCGACTGGCGGACTACCTGGACCCGGGAACGGGCCGAAAGCCGGTCCACCGGGTCTACAGCCGCGGCGATATCTACCACGGCGGCGAACTCGCCGACGCCCCCGACCTGGTGGTGGGGTTCCGTCCGGGCTACGGCATGAACTGGCAGACCGCCATAGGCGGGGTTTCCTCGGAGATTCTCAGCCCGAACGACAAGCAGTGGAGCGGCGGCCACATCGTCGACCCGTCCTTCGTGCCGGGAACGATCCTGACCAACCTCCCGCTGGACCTGACAGGGGCTACGGTCGCAGACATCGCGCCGACGGCTCTGACCCTCCTCGGGGTGCCGCCGGACCCGGAGAGCGATGGCAGGCCGTTGGAGCTGAAGGAGACGTGAGGCGGCGCAGCCGCTTTGCTCGCCACGACGGCTCTGACCCTCCTCGGGGTGCCGCCGGACCCGGAGAGCGATGGCAGGCCGCTGGAGCTGAAGGAGACGTGAGCCGGCGCAGCCGCTTTCCTCGTTGCCGGCTTCCGAGAGGGCGTTTGCGCCCAGTCGCTCACTTTCCCCAGTTCTCTGGCCTGAGGCTCCGCACTGCTGCGCCGGCACGCCACATCTCGGAGTTCTTGATCTCGTCCAGCTCTACCCGCAGCTTCTCGGCATAGTCGGGCGCGCTGTTGACATCGAGAACGATCTGCGTCTCCGTGCCGTCCCTAACGCTCTCGTAAAGCCTGTCAAAGACCGGCGCGACGGCGTCGCGGAAGCGGTGGCGCCAGTCCAGGGCGCCGCGCTGAGCGGTGGCGCTGCAATTGGCGTACATCCAGTCCATGCCGTTCTCGGCCACGAGGCGGATCAGGCTCTGCGTGAGTTCCTCGACCGTCTCGTTGAACGATTCGCTGGGGCTGTGGCCGTTGGCGCGCAGGCAGTTGTACTGGGCCTCCATAACGCCGGCCAGCGCGCCCATCAGCACGCCGCGCTCGCCAGTCAGGTCGCTCCAGACCTCGTGCTCGAACGTTGTCGCGAACAGGTAGCCTGACCCGATGCCGATGCCGACGGCCTGGCAACGCGCCTCTGCGCGGCCGGTCGAGTCCTGGTGGACGGCGTAGCTGGAGTTGATGCCGCTGCCGTCGAGGAAGTTGCGCCGAACGCTTGTGCCGGAGCCTTTCGGCGCCACCAGAATCACGTCCACGTCATCGGCGGGCACAACGCCCGTCCGGTCGCCGTAGACGATGGAAAAGCCGTGGGAGAAATACAGCGCATCCCCCGCCTTGAGCCGCGGTTTGACGACGGGCCAGAGGATCTTCTGCGCGGCGTCGCTGACCAGGTACTGAACGATGGTCCCCCGCTCGACCGCCTCCTCGATGGGAAAGAGCGTCTCACCGGGAACCCAGCCGTCTGCGAGCGCCTTGTCCCAGTAGGCCTTGTGGGCGGGCGTCTGGCCCACGATCACGTCGAAGCCGTTGTCGCGCATGTTGAGCGACTGAGCCGGGCCTTGCACGCCGTAGCCGACCACGGCGATCACCTCGTCCTTCAGCACCTCGCGCGCCTTCTCCAGCGGGAACTCCTCGCGCGTCACAACATCCTCAGCCACTCCGCCGAAATCGATCTTCGCCATCATCTTTCTCCCTGAAGCGTGACAATCATCCCGCCGCGGTTTCCTCTCACACATCCCCGCCATATCGGGCGAACGAAGCACATAAGATAACGGCCCGGCCGCTCCTTCGCAACCGGGCCGCACAAAACTGCAGATGGCCGCCGTGGCTGGCTCGCCCACTTCAGCACGCAGGCCGCCGCGAGAAGCGCCGG
>CAZXDF010000304.1:0-6905 GCA_964639345.1 uncultured candidatus Brocadiaceae bacterium
ATCGGCATATCTAAGGATATGCCGATGCAGGCTCGGCGAACCGCTTGGTCTCGCTCGCTCCCGGGCCGCCGACGGACTTCTCAGACAGAGCCTAGCACGTTGCCGGATTGGAAAAGGCTTGACGCGGGCTAATATGGGACGCGTAAAATCCCATATCGTCAGAGCTTCAGCAGCCGAGAACGAGAACAAGAAGTGGAGTGGACATGGCCCTCCTCCATCGCGATACGGACTACGCCGTGCGCGCCTTGCTCAAGCTGGCGGCGTCCGACGGGGTGGTTTCGGTGGCCGTCCTGGCCGAGGCGACGTCCGTGCCGCCGGAGTTCCTGCGCAAGATCATGCAGAAGCTCCATGGCGCCGGCATTCTCCGGTCCCGACAGGGCCCGTCCGGTGGCTACGTCCTGAACAAAGAACCGGGCGATGTCAACCTGCTGGAGCTAGTGAGAGTTGTCCAGGGCCCACTGTCGGTGAACGAGTGTTTCGTCCATCCCGGGTGCTGTCCCAGTTCGCCGGCCTGCGCGCTGAAGCGCGAGCTGCACGCGCTCCAGGCGCGGATCGAGAACAGCCTGAGGGAGATTACGCTGGCCCGCATAGCGGCGGGCACGGCCGACGGACAGGCGGCTGGCCAGGGATGATCTATGCCCGGGTTCCCGGGCGCACAATGCTATACTTCGTCGGTGGAGAGATTGATTGCCATGGGTCGGATCAGTGGCTATCGCTGCATTGCGTTTTCCAGGGGCCGCGGCCGGCTCGCGGGTCTGGAGTTGGCACTCGCGACGGCCATGCTGGTGGCGGTGTGCTCGCACCTGTCGGCCGCAGAAGGCACGGCACCCTCTGAGCGCCCGGCCTACCAGACTCTCCGTCAGAACGAGGACTGGTCGTTCCTGGCGGACGGCGTCCCGCAGGAGGAGGACTTCTTCGATCCCATAAAGCACATCCCGCTGAACGAGGATGGTTCGATCTGGGTGAGCTTCGGCGGGCAACTGCGCCTGCGCACGGAGGCCTGGAGTGGTTTCGGTTTCGGCGCGCCACCCGGCGTCGACCACGACGACGTGTTCCTGCAGACGCGCCTGTTCCTCCACACAGATGTCCGTCTGGGTGAGCACCTTCGGCTATTCCTACAGGGCAAGAGCGCCCATTCGACCAACCGCAGCCTGCCCGGGGGCAGGCGCACTCTCGACGTCGACGAACTCGACCTGCAAAACGCCTTCGTGGACGTCATCTTCCCGTTGTGGCGGGACGGCGAGTTCACCTTTCGCGCCGGCCGGCAGGAGCTGCTCTTCGGCAAACAGCGGCTCGTCAGCCCCCTGGACTGGGCCAACACGCGTCGCACCTTCGATGGCGTGTCCGGCATCCTGAAGCTGGAAGGCTGGACGGTGACGGGTTTCTGGACCAGGGTCGTCCCCGTCCTGAAGTACAACCTGAACAGAAACACCAGTGCCAGGGAGTTCTTCGGTCTCTACGCCGCCGGACACGTGCCGCGCACCAAGACCGGCCTGAACCTCTACTGGCTGGGCGTGTCCAACAAAGCCGCGACATTCAACGGGACTACGGGCCGCGAAGAGCGTCATACAGTCGGCGCGAGGGTCTGGGGGAAGATTCCTCGGACCCGGTTCGACTACGATGTCGAGGGCGCCTACCAGTTCGGCGAGGTTGGCTCAGCGGACATCGGCGCGTTCATGGTCGCCAGTGAACTGGGATACACCTGGCCGGACACGGCCATGGCTCCGCGGGCTTACGTCGGCTTCGATTACGCCAGCGGCGACGACTCGGCCGGGGGGCGCGTGGGCACTTTCAACCAGCTCTTTCCGCTCGGCCACGCCTACATGGGCTACATCGACACGGTCGCCCGGCAGAACATCGTTGACTTCCGAAGCGGCGTCTCCTTCAAGCCCACCCCCAAGACGGCCGTCGGCGTGCATGGGCATTACTTCTTGCGGGCGGATACCGATGACGCGCTCTACAACGCCGGGGGCGCCGTCGTGCGCACGGGCGCTTCCGGCTCGTCCAGACAGGTTGGCGGCGAGGTCGATCTGACCGTAAAGCACCGTTTCGATCGCCACAGTTCCATTCTCTTCGGATACGGCCACTTCTTTGCCGGCGAGTTCATCAGGCAGTCCGGTCCGAGCGACGACATCGACTTCGGCTACCTCGCGCTCGAATACACGTTCTGACTGGCGGAGGGGACCGGGGCCCTCCTGGAGGCCCCCGTGCGGGCAGGACATCTGAGACGATGCAATTCCTTTGCAGGGAGGTCGACGATGGGTGAAGGCAAGTGCGCCGGCATCGAGCCGGGGAAGGCGTTGGACCTGGCCGGCTTGGTCCAGTACGGCGAAGGGGCGGTCGTGAGCCGCACGCTCGCGAAGACGACGGCGGGCACGCTCACCATCTTTGCGTTCGACGCGGGGGAGGATTTGAGCGAACACACGGCGCCGTTCGACGCGTTCGTTCAGATCCTGGAGGGCGCGGCGGAACTGACCATCGGGGGCACGGCGGTCAGGGCGGAGCCCGGGCAACTCATCCTCATGCCCGCCAACGTGCCCCACGCCGTCCGAGCGCCTGGGCGGATGAAGATGCTGCTCGTCATGTTCCGCGCCGGCGACTGACATGCCCTTGCAAGCGAGCCTCACAAGGGCGACAATAGAGGGTGGCGCTATGTGCGGCGCTCCCGAGTCGAGCGAGAACAATGATTGACCCGTTCGGACGAACGATAGACTATCTGCGCATCTCAGTCACCGACCGGTGCAACCTTCGCTGCGGGTACTGTCGCCCGGCCGAAGGCGTGCCGTTGATCGGGCACGACGACATCCTGTCGTACGAAGAGATCCTCGAGTTCGTGCGCGCCGCCATCCGGTACGGGTTCCGCAAGGTCCGCCTGACGGGAGGCGAGCCGCTCGTTCGCAGGAACGTGCTCTCACTCGTCGAGCGGCTGGCGAAGATCGACGGGATCGAAGACCTGGCCATGACGACGAACGGGACCCTGCTGGGGCGCTTCGCCGTGCCCCTGGCGGAGGCGGGGCTGTGTCGGCTGAACGTCAGTCTGGACGCCGTCTCACCTCAGCGATATGCCGAGATCACGCGGGGCGGGGACGTGCGGGAGGTGCTGCGCGGCCTCGAGACGGCGGTGGCGGCCGGCATTGACCCGATCAAGCTGAACTGCGTCATCGAGAATTCCCCGGACGAGCCGGACGCGCGCGAGGTCGGCGTGTATGCGGCCGAAAACGGGTTCGAGATCCGCTACATCCGCAGGATGAACATTGCCGAGGGCCGATTCTGGCCCGTGATCGGAGGCTCCGGCGGGCGATGCGAGCGCTGCAACCGGCTGCGCCTCTCCAGCGACGGCCGGCTAAGGCCCTGCCTGTTCGACGATGCCGCCTTCAGCGTGCGCGAGCTAGGCCCCGAGGAGGCCCTGAGCCGGGCCGTGGCTGCCAAGCCGCGTAGCGGGGCCTACAGCCGCTCGAACCGAATGCACGCGATAGGGGGCTGAGGATGGACGAGCTGTCGCACGTGGATGCCAAGGGCCGGGCGTCCATGGTGGACGTTAGCGGCAAGCCGGTCCAGCGGAGGATTGCGCGTGCGCGGGGCCGGATCGAAATGGCGCCGGGGACGCTCGCCCTCGTCCGCGAGAACCGCATGAAGAAGGGCGACGTGCTCGCGGCGGCCCAGATCGCCGGCATTCAGGCCGCCAAGCAGACCGCGCACCTCATCCCCCTGTGCCACCCGCTCGTGCTCGATCGCGTCGACGTGAGGGCCGCGTTGACCGACGCCGCCGTGGAGGTGGAAAGCGAGGTGGTCTGCGTCGGGCGCACCGGCGTGGAGATGGAGGCGCTGACGGCGGTGAGCGTGGCGCTCCTGACGGTCTATGACATGTGCAAGGCGGTCGACAAGGCGATGCGGATCGGCGAGATCGTACTCCTGGAAAAGGTGAAAGAAGATGTCGGGCAGGGCTGAAATCGTCTCGGTCAACGTCTCGGAGGTGAAGGGCACCGCCAAGCATTCGGTGGACGAGATAGTGCTGAACGAGCGCGGCGTTGCGGGCGACGCCCACGCCGGGACGTGGCACCGGCAGGTGACCGTCCTCTCGCAGGAGAGGCTGGAGGCGTTCTCCGCGAGAACGGGCCGACCCGTCGGGGCCGGCGATTTCGCCGAGAACCTCACCATCCGCGGGCTCGACCTCCGGTGCGTTGCGCCGCTCGACCGCCTGGGCATCGGCGCGGTCGAGCTGGAAGTGACCCAGATCGGCAAGAAGTGCCACGGCGCGGGCTGCGTGATATACCGCGAGGTGGGCGAGTGCCTAATGCCCGGGGAGGGGATCTTCTGCCGCGTTGCCAGGGGCGGCGCCGTAAGGCCGGGCGATGCGGTGGAGTACCGCCCGCGGCCGCTGCGGTTTCGCATCGTCACCTTGAGCGACCGCGCGTTCGCCGGCGAGTACGAGGACCGTAGCGGGCCGCAGGTTCGCCGGTCGGTCGAGGAGTTTTTCTCCGGCACGCGGTGGCACGTCGAGATCGAGGGCGTCGTTCTCCCTGACGATGCGCAGAAGCTCGACGAGGAGGCACGGGCCGCATGTGACGGCGGCGCGGACGTCCTCATCACCACCGGCGGCACCGGCGTCGGACCGCGCGACATTGCGCCGGAGACCTTGGCGGCCCTGTGCGAGAAGACGATTCCCGGCATCATGGAACACGTGCGCCTGAAGTTCGGCGCGGACAAGCCCACGGCCCTTCTGAGCCGCTCCGTGGCCGGCGTGCGCGGCCGCACCCAGATCTACGCGCTCCCCGGCAGCGTCCGGGCCGTGAAGGAGTACATGGGCGAGATCCTGAAGAATATCGAGCACCTTCTCTTCATGCTCCACGGCATCGACGTGCACTGACGAGCAATGAAAGCACCAAGACCCATCCCGAGCCCCCTCCAGCCCGTGAAGCCCAGGCGCCTCTCAACGGCCGACCCGAGCGGGACGCTGCTCGAAGAGGCCGGCCAGGTGGCCGTGGAAGCGCCGGTGACGATCGAGGTGCAGGGCGCTGGCGCATACACGCTCCTGTGCTCGCCCACGAACGTGCGGGCGCTGGCCGTGGGGTTCTTGCTCGGCGAGGGGATGATCGAGGGGCTGGATGACATCTTCCTGCTGGAGGAGTGCGAGGAGACCCCCGGGCTCGTGCGCGTCAAGGTGAAGAACGTCGCTGGGGCGAAGGACCGGAACCTCCTCATAGTGTCCTCCTGCGGCCTGTGCGGGAGCGAGAGCGTGGATGAGATGCTCCGCCGGCTGCCCGGGGTCGGCGAGTCGCTGCGGGTGCCGGGGAGCATGCTCTGCGACCTCTCCGAGTCCTTGCGCCGGAGACAGGTTGTCTTTTCGGAGTCGGGCTGCACCCACGCCGCCGGCGTTTTCACGTCGGACGGCGAGATCATCTCCTTCGCCGAGGACATCGGGCGTCACAACGCGCTCGACAAGGCCATCGGGAAATGCCTCCTGGCGCGGCGCCGGAGCACGGGCTGCGGGGTGGCGCTGACGGGACGCGTGAGCGTGGAGATGGTCGTCAAGTGCGCCCGGGCGGGCATCGAGCTGATGAGCGCCGTCAGCGCGCCCACGTCGCTCGCGCTCGATGCGGCCAGGCGCAGCAAGATCACCCTCTGCGGCTTCGTGCGCGAGGGCCGGGCCACCGTGTACACCTGCCCCGAACGCGTCCTGTAGCGCAGCCTGGGGTGAGCGCGCCTTCCGGCGCGCGTCCGGCGCGCGATGCGCCCGCTGAACCGATTGCATTGCTCCCCAGGCTGCGCTATCATGGGGGGCTATGTACTGTCTTGATGTCATGTCAGCTTGACCGAAGGATGGAGCATGAAGGAGAGTCCGGCCGCCCAGACGAAGCCCACCGCGAGCCCCCTCAGCGGCGAAATCCAGGCCTTCCTTGACGAGCGGAACGTCTCGCCCGAGTCCAATATCATTACCCTCCTTCAGGACGCGCAGGAGTGTCTCGGTTACCTGCCTCACGGCGTCCTGGTGGGCATGAGCCGGCGCACGGGGGTTCCCCTGAGCCGCATCTACGGCGTGGTGAGTTTCTACGCGCAGTTCTACACCGAACCGCGCGGCCGGCACTTGGTCCGCGTCTGCCGCGGCACGGCGTGCCACGTGCGCGGAGGCAAGAGTGTCAGTCGGACCGTTGAAAAGGTCCTCGGGATCAAGGAAAACGAGACGACGGACGACATGATGTTCTCGTTTGAGACGGTGGCGTGTCTTGGGGCGTGTGCACTCGCCCCCGTAGTGGTGATAGACGGCGTCTACTACGGCAAGATGGCGCCTGGGCGCATTGAGGGCATCCTGCGCCGTACCGCCGAAGCCGACTCGTCGGGCGAGGGGGAGGATTGATGCAACGGATGCACGAAATAGCTGCGTTTCGCCAGTGGCAGCGGCGCGTGCGGTCTGAGCTTGATTCCGAGCGTCAGGAGATCGCGATCTGCGGCGGCACGGGATGCTTGGCTTTCGGCTCACATGACGTGCGCAAGTCCCTCGAAGTCGAGTTGGCGCGCCGTGGGCTGACCGGTGATATCACGGTGAAGATGACCGGCTGTCACGGGTTCTGTGAACAGGGGCCAGTGGTCGTCATCAAGCCGGAGGGGGTGTTCTACCCGGGCGTCAAGGTTGAGGACGTTCCGCGCATTATTGACCGAACGGTGCTGAAGGGTGAGATCATAGAAGAGCTTCTTTACACCGACCCCGCCACGGGCCGGCGCACCGTCCATGATTACGAGGTGCCCTTTTACGCGAAGCAGCAGCGCGCGGTGTTCCGCCTGAACGGCGTGCTGGACCCGATCGATCTGGAGGACTACGTCGCCCGGGACGGCTACGGGGCAGCGGCAAAGGCTCTCGGTGAGATGACGCCCGAGGAAGTCGTCGCCGAGGTCCGCGAGGCGGGTCT
>CAZXDF010000305.1:0-4974 GCA_964639345.1 uncultured candidatus Brocadiaceae bacterium
GTCAACGTAACAGCCTCACGCGCGGCTTAGAGAGGGATTGCTCGGGCGTACGCGGCATCCCTGGGCTGGACGTATGAGAAGACTCGCTCGGGACATTGCCCGGAGGCGAACGCATGGACTCGCCGCCGCCAAATGGGTGTCTACTATGCTGCCTCCGGTTCGAGTGCGAGGATCTCGCGGCGGACGTATTCCCGAAACGGTTCCGGTTCGGTGAACGACCGGAAGCCGGCCAGGTTCACCGCATTGACAGTCTCATCTTCCTCGTCTATCAGCAACGCAACGGGTTGGCTGAAGCCTTCCTGCAAGCCGTTCGGCCACGCCAGATCCAGAATGGCCAGCAGTTCGCCTGACTCAGGATCGGCGAGTTCGTAGCTGAGTTCCCCTTCCGGCAAGCCGCGCTCGACGACCCAGGCATTGCATTCGTTGAGCACGCGCTCCTCTTCCTCCGTCTCCACCCCGCCCGGCACTGACACGGCTTCGCGCTCCAGCACGGAGGTAACTGGCTCGACCACAGGCCCCGTTCCGGCCAGCAGGCTCTCCAGGAAGTGGTTCGCGGCCTTGGCAAGCAACTCCCTGCGCGCTGTCAGGAACTCAAGGTAGTTCTCCACGCGCCAAAGCTCCCGGTCCATCGGAATCCAGTGTGTCTGGAGGGTTCCAGGCTGCTTGCGCATGACCTTTTCGAAATAGTCCTCCGGCGCACGGTTCGTCAGGTGGAGGTTCGTTTCCTTTGTCAAGAACGTGAAGTTCGCGATCGCGTTCACGTCCGGCCGCTTGTAGTCATGCTCGTAGAGCAGCGTTTTCGGGAAGACATGGTGCAGTTCCAGGCTAGCGAGCCGCCCGAGCATGTTGTCGGTGAGCTCGATTCCCGAGCCCCAGTCCTTCGCGTGGCACACGCGCATCATCATTGCCCATAAAACAGCAGTATGGTACAACTTACCGCAGGATGTCGCAATACCTAACTTCGGTTTGCGGGGGTGCGTCTCACAACTCCTGGATCAATTCTCAGGGAAGGGGTCACCGTTTCTTCATCTGAGAATCCTTTCCGGACTATTGCCGTATGGATCCTCTCACAACTCCTGGATCAATTCTCGGGGAAGGGGTCAGCCGCGCTTCTCTCTTTCGTCGCGGCCCTGATAGCAGTAAGATGCGAGCGGCGAGCGTTCGCCCTGCGCTTTGCGGCCGCGCATTGACAGTTGGCGACGGGAAGACCGGGCAGCCCTCTGAAAGCGTGTATGATCTCTGCGGCAGAAGTCAGGAAGGGCACTTCGGAAGGAGGCTGGCAATCCGCGCCGGCCTGCAAAGAGGAGAAGTCGAAATGCTGCTCTCGCGACGTGATTTCCTAAAGGCTGCCGGGGCTGCCGCGGGCGCTGCGAGCGTTTCGTGTGTCGCACCGAGCACATGGAAAGGAGCGACAATGTGGGTTAGCGGGGGCTGCTTGGCACGAAAGCGTGACCAAGCAGGTCCTTACGGTTACAGCGCGGAGGAACTCGGACGCACGATGGTGCGGGTCCCGGCAGGGAAGTTCGTCTACGGGATGACAGAGGAACAGAAACTGGCCGCTGCGCGCAGGGCCCGCGTTCACCCGGACCAGCTCAAGTTCCACACCAGCCATAGGGTACTTCATCTGCCCGAGTTCTGGATTGACAAGTATCCCGTCACACGCGGCCAGTTCGCGCGTTTCATGCACGAGACGGGGTACCCGAATCTGATCCGGATCGGGTGGGTGGCGGGATGGCGGGAGCTGGCCGACTGCTGGCCTCCGGACGACCCAGCCCAAGCCGCGCTGCCCGTCATCGGCGTCAGCGCAGAGGACGCCCGCGCCTACGCCAAGTGGGCCGGTAAGCGACTGCCCACCGAGGTCCAATGGGAGAAGGCCGCTCGCGGAACGGACGGCCGGCTCTACCCCTGGGGCAGCAGATTCGACCCCAAAGCCTGCTACCTGAGCAGCGGCAACATTCCGTTCTCAGCGAGCTTCCCCGTAGGGTCTTGGCCGCAGGGCGCCAGCCCGTACGGCACCATGGACATGCAGGGCCTTGTCTGCCAGTACGTCCGGCGTGCAGACGGCTCCGACTGCCTCCTGACGGGGTCGAGCCTATTCCATACGCAGTTCTACTCACACATGTCGAGCTGCCGGTTCGGGTGGGTTGACACCATGCGGAACTACGTGACCGGGTTCCGATGCGCTTCCGACAGGCCGCCGAATGACCTGGTCACCGAGCCGCGCTACAGCCCGCCTATGCCGAAACCGCCGAAGCCCCTCAAGATAACGCGCAGCGCCTACCTCAAGGAATCCATCAAACTGAGCGGCACGGATACGACGACGCTGGAGATGAGAGTGCCATGGTTCCCTGAGAGCGTCTGGCTTATGGACGCGCCCGAGGGGACTTGGGGGCCGTTCCCCGGCGCGGGCCATTGGCCCGTGGACCCCAAGACGTCAATCAAGTGGGACGTGTCGCGCGACGGCATGCGCGCGGGCTACACGCGCCGCGAGGGAGAGAGCGCCGTCCGGTTCGAGGCGTGGGTGGACGGCTTCACCGTGTACTACCGCTTCCGCGTTCGGAACCTGGCCAGCGAGGCGTTGTCTCTGGACAGCGTGTGCTTCAAGAACTTCAGTCCGTTCTTCTCGAGCCAGGAGAGGATGAGCCAGGGTGCGGTGGTAGGGGGGCGGCTGAAGATGGTGAAGAACATGCCGGCATCGAAGGCGCAGGTCCCGTTCTCGTGGGGTGTCGAGGAGCTGGAGGACGGCAACGGCAGCGCCATCCTGCGCTCATACGACGGCACGGCGTTCGTTGCCACTGTCGGCAAGCCGCCCTGCGTCGTGTGGGGGAACAGCGCGCTCAGCCCGTGCTGTCACCTTCACGGACGCCCGGACGTGGACGGCGAGGGAGGCAAGGTGGTTTTCTTCATCGGGTCGTTCGCGGATTTGAAGCACGAGCTGGAATACCCCGACTTCAGGGCGAAGTGAGCCGAGATGTCCCCTGTCAGATTCTGGCCCGCCGCACGCTGCACGAACAGGATCAACTCCGAGTCGCGCAAAGCCTCTACCCTATGCGAAGCCCGTTTCGTCGCTCCTGCATAGGAAGAACGCTCGAGGGAAGGGGTCTGAGAGTTCCTCCGAGGCGTCGGGGTCAGCGCGGCCGATGCTCTTCTCTCTTTCGCCGCGGCCCTTATCGGAGTAAGATGGCAGCGTCAGGCGCTCGTCCTGGGTCTCGCGGCGGGGTGACAACAGTTGCTGACCGAAGCACCCCTGAACCCCAATTGGGGAAGATCGATGCGGGAGGATAACATGGCAGACTACACTTCTCGGGTGCCCAAGTACACGTTTCCGGACACGCTGCAAGAGCAGGAAGTCGCGCTCGCAACGAACCCGCTGATGCAGCGGCTGATTGAGTCGCGCAAGGCGTACGCCGGAGGCGCCCTCCGACCGATCTACCATTACGTGAATCCAGAAGGGAGGCTGAACGACCCCAACGGCCTCTGCTCCTGGCACGGGCGCTGGCACCTGTTCTACCAGGGGTACCCTCCGGAGGACCCAAGGCCGCACTGGGGCCACGCAATGTCGGAGGATCTGATTCATTGGAGGGACCTTCCTTACTGCATTTACCCCAATCCCGAAGAGAAATGTTACTCCGGCGCCACGCTCGTGGAAGCGGACCGGGTGATCGCCATCTACCACGGGGTCGGGGTCGGCAACATGGTCGCCGTGTCAAGCGATCCGCTTCTGCTGAACTGGAAGAAGGTCGCAGACAAAGCCGTCATCCCGATCAAAGCGCCCGATGGTTCGGATCGGCCCTATCGGGTCTTCGACCCGTGCATCTGGAGGAAAGGCGGGACTTACTACTCGCTCTCGGCGGGGACCAAGCCGGAGGGACCGGCCGGTAAACCGGTTCGCGCCGACTTTCTGCTCCGCTCGGAGGATCTCGAGCACTGGGAGGACGTGCATTTCTTCGTCGAAGACGACAGGTACACATTGGTCGGCGACGACGGCGCGTGCCCCTACTTCTGGCCGATCGCCGATCGGCACATTCTGCTCTTCTTCAGCCATATGAGCGGCGGCCAGTACCTGCTGGGGGACTACGACACGCAGCGCGATAAGTTCGTCGTGACCTACGGGGGCAAACTCAACTTCGGGCCGGCGAATCCGTCGGGCGTCCACGCGCCGTCCGCCACACCTGACGGCAAGGGCGGCGTCATCGTGATCTTCAACATGAATCCTGGAAAGCCGACCGAGGGATGGGACCAGATCATGACGTTGCCGCGACGTCTGACGGTTCGGGGCGATGACTTGTCTATCGAGCCTGTGGCGGACGTTGAATCACTCAGGGAAGACCCTCAGCGGTTCGAGGCGATCAGACTCCCGGCGAATCAGGAGGTCGTGGTCGATTCCCTTCGGGGGAACGCGATGGAGCTCATTGCCGAGATCGACCCCAAGGAAGTGCCGATGGTGGAGATGAACGTCTTGCGCTCGCCGGGACAGGAAGAGCACACGCGAATCGCCTTCTTCAAGAATCGCGGCTTTGCAGATCGGGGGCGGGGCGTGGGAGGCCGGCAAAGCTTGATCACGATCGACTCTTCGTATTCCTCCGGCGCGCCGGACGTTCGCTCACGTGCCCCCGAAACGGCGCCCGTATTCATCGAGCCGGACGAATCGCTCAAACTGCGCGTCTTCGTGGACAGAAGTGTCGTCGAAGTGTTCGTCAACGGGAAGCAATGCGTCGCGACGCGGGTCTATCCGACTCGTGAGGACAGTGTGGGGGTCTCGTTTCGGTCCCAGGGCGCCGACAGCCAGCTCCGGTCGCTCCGCGCATGGCGGATGAAGTCCATCTGGGCATGACACTCGCTACAACCAGCGTAGTGACCCCTTCCCCGAGAATTGATCCAGGAGTTGTGAGAGGATCCATACGGCAATAGTCCGGAAAGGATTCTCAGATGAAGAGACGGCATAGTGCAGAGCAGGTAGTGGTGAAGCTGCGT
>CAZXDF010000306.1:0-3746 GCA_964639345.1 uncultured candidatus Brocadiaceae bacterium
CAAGCAGCGCGCACTCATAGACCGCGCTGGCCTGCGCGCGCCCCACGGCGACCGTTTCCTGCGTGATGCAGATCGACCCCGAGCCCATGCCGACCCGCAACGCGTCCGCTCCGGCGTCAATCAGGCCCTTGCACTGCTCGACTGTTACCACGTTGCCGCCGATGAGCTGCAGGTCGGGGTAGCGGGACTTGGCCCACTTCAGCATCTCGACCTGGTAGGAGGAATATCCCTGGGCGCTGTCGAACAGAACCACGTCCACGCCGGCATCCACCAGGGCCTCCAGGCGCTCCCGGTCGCTCTCCCTCGTGCCCACGGCGGCGCCGGCCACGAGCTGCTTGGACGGGTTCTTGCTCGCCAGCGGGAAGTCCTGGTTCTTGCGCAGGTCGGTCCTGCTCATCAGGGAAACCACACGCCCGGCCGCGTCGACGATCGGCAGCTTGCCCTTCTTGCTGGCTTTGAGGATTGCGTTTCCCTCGGCCAGCGTGATGCCGACGGGCGCGGTTACCAGCTCGCTGGTCATCACCTCCCGCAGCGGCCTGTCGAGGTCGGTCTCGAAGTCGATGTCGCGCCGCGCAACAATGCCGATCAGCTTGCCCTTCAGCGTGCCGTCCTCGGTGATCGGCACCCCGAAGAAGCCGTGCTGCCTGGATATGTCCTCCACATCGCGTATGCGGTGCTCCGGGCCCAGGACTATCGGGTCCGTGATGAAACCGTTCTCGAACTTCTTGGTCCGCCGCACCTGGGCGATCTGCTCCTCGATGCTGTTGTTGTAATGGATCATTCCGACCCCGCCCAGCAGCGCCATGTGAATGGCCATCGCGCTCTCTGTGACGGTGTCCATCGGAGAGCTGACGATGGGCCGCCTGAGCGTGATCTCGCGGGTGAGACGGGTCTCCAGGTCCACCTCGTCGAGCGAGAACGAGATGTAGCCGGGCAGCAGGATCAAGTCGTCGTAGGTGATCCCCTCGCCCTTACGGAAGAGCTCTGCGGCGCTGACTCCGCTTGTCGGTTCCATACGGCTGTCTCCTGACCATAGCCGGGCAGGCTCAATCCTGCGCCGCCTGCTTGCGGCGCTGAAGCTCCTCGATGAGGTCCTTCGCCCGCTGAGTGGGCACTATTCTAAGGGCATGCCCGGCTGCCCGCAACGCTTTCTCGATGTTTCCCTGCCGCGCGCAGATCAGGGCGAGCTGATAGTGCGCCTCCGGGTCCCCAGGGTCCTTCTTCACCGCCTCGTCGAAGGCCGCTTCGGCAGCGAGAATTAGACGGGGGTTGTCCCGGATGGCCTCGGCGAACAGTGCGGCGGCGCGCGCCGGGTCTTTTCCGATTTCGAGCTCCCAGCAGCCCAGCACAACGTAAGCGTCCCCGGGCGGGTCCCCCTCGCGCAGCACTCGCTCGGCGTGGCCCCTCGCCAGAGCCCAGCCCGCCGGTAGGTTCTCATCCATGGCCATCTGCAGCAGGACCACGGCAAGGCTGGCGCGCACACCTGCGGGGGCCTCGTCGACCCGCAAGGCGCTGCGCAAATGCAGGAGCGAAGACGAAAGCTGCCCCTGCCGGGCATAGAACCTCCCGAGGCCGGCGTGTGCCAGGAGTTGCAGGCGAGGCTTGCCCCCCGCCAGCTCCAGGCACCGGCGATAGTGCAGCGCGGCACGCAGCGGGGTGTCGGGATCGGAGATGTACGCCTCGGCCGCCAACTCCTGGGAGACGGGAGAATCAGGGCTCGAGCGAAGGGTGGAGAGATAGAGCGTTCGCTGCGTTCGCCAGTTCCCAGCCCCGGAGGCGGCAAGACATGCGTGCCCGGCCGCCAGGACAGCCACGGCCGCGCACGCCGCCGCGGCCCATCTCCTGTCGGGGCCGCCGGACCGGTGCCGCCGGACCTCCTGGACGAGCAGGCCCACCAGGAGGCAGAAGCCCACCGAGGGCACGAAAGCAAAGCGCTCGGCGGCGGTCTCGGTTATCGGAACGATGTTCAACGCGGGCGCCAGCCCCAGCCACACCCACCACAGGGCGAACCCCACCCCGGGCCGCCGCAGCGTCGCCCAGATCGTCAGGGCCATCAGGCCCACCGCCCCGATCAGGCACAGCACGGGCAGCAATGCCCCGGCGGTCCGGAACGGTTCCACTTCAAACCCGAAACTCAGCTCCACGGGCAGGGCCATCTTGCCGAGGTACTGGAAAACGCACAGGGCCACCGTCGCGAGGCCCTGAGGAGTCCACGGCTCGAAGATTGCCACGCCGCCCGTGCCGAGTTCTCCCAAGGCCACCCTGCGCAATACCATATACACAGCACACGCCAGAGCCAGCGTGCCAACGGCAGCGACCCGTTGTACGAGTGGCGCACTCCACCGCGCCCGGCGCCCGAAGGTAACCTCGAAGGCGATCCACATGGGCAGGAGCGCGAGCGCCACCTCTTTCGACAGCAGCGCCAGCAACATCAGTAGGAACGCCGCGCCGTAGTGCAGGGGCCGCAGGCCCTCCATTCTGCCCGCTCCAGGGGCGGCGTCGATCCGGGCGCGCAGCAGGCACAGCGCCGCCCCCAGCATGAAAGTCAGCGCCAGCAGGTCCGTGCGGCCGGAGATCCACGCCACGCTCTCGGTGTGCGCGGCCAGGCACGCGAACAACACCCCGGCAAGGACGGCCGCCGCCCGGTCCTCGATGAGCCTACGCAGTAGCGCGTAGGCCAGCACGGCGCAGGCGGCGTAGGCGAGCACATTCGTCAGGTGAAACACCCATGGGCGCCCCGGTCCCCCCAGCGCGTAGTCGAGCGCGAAGGTGCTCGTGACGACGGGGCGGTAGTAGCCGGTCTTGTAGCCCGCGCCGCGGGACTGCGAGAAGCTTTCGATGAAGAACCGCGGCACGTTGCGCAGGGAATGAATCTGCGGGTTGCCCAGGATCAGGCCGACATCGTCGGCGACGAATTCACCGCCCAGCGTGCGTGCGTAGACAAGCATGGCAAGGGCTGCCATCAGCAGATATGCAAGGGGCCCGGATAGCCATCTGGAACGTTCGGTTCGCACGGGAGATTCCCCAACCGTCGCGGGAGCAGCAGGGCCATTCTATATGGAACGCCGCCGCAGCCACAAGGCGTCGCTGCCCCGGCGGCCGCGTTCGATGGCCCGGCGCAGCTCTTCGGCCGCCAGGCGAGGGTCCGGCGCGGAGCAGATGGCCGATACGACCGCAACCCCGTCGGCCCCGGCGCGGATGACGTCGGCCGCATTCGACGCGTTGACGCCGCCGATGGCCACCAGGACATTCCGCGTGCGCCCCCGCAACGACTCGAGGCCTTCGCATCCCCATTCCGGCGCCGTGTCGGCCTTGGTCGAAGTGGGAAAGATCGGACCCACCCCCAGGTAATCCGCGAGGGCCGCCTCCTCTGCCAGGGCCTGCTCTGCGGCATCCACCGTGAGCCCTATCAGTGCGTTCTCCCCCAGGAGCCGCCGCGCCGCGTCGATTGGCATGTCGCTCTGGCCCAGGTGCACGCCTTCGGCTCCCACGGCCAGCGCGACGTCCGGCCGGTCGTTGATGATGAGCGGCACCCCGAGCGGGCCGAGCAGGCCGTGCAGTCGCCGCCCCTGTTCGACGTACTCCCCTGTGGCGCACTCCTTGTCCCGGAGCTGCACGATCGTCACGCCCCCGCCCGCCGCCTGCTCCACCACGCGCTCGAGCGCCCCCCCGCCGCACATCGCGGGGTCGGCGACGAGGTACAGGGTCCAGTTTACATCGGGCCGGCGCGCCACCTAGGGCTTCCT
>CAZXDF010000307.1:0-4619 GCA_964639345.1 uncultured candidatus Brocadiaceae bacterium
AGATAATTGAAGTGTTCTCGCGGTTGTCCTTATACGTTTGATATTCAGCCAAGACGTTCTTCTCAACGAAAATGAAGATCGGAATATCTCGCCCGCGGGCTGCTTCATATTCCTTCTTTGTGATGGAGTTGTAGGCTTCGCAGGCGCGGTCCAGATCGACCTCGGCTCCATCGCCGTCATCGGATGAGGGAGTGCCATATCTGCCACCTATTATCAGGACGAGCATGTGGCAGCTCTGGATCTCTCCGTAGCAGGACTCATCTATGGGTGCATCGTGATGGAAGGGGATGTCGCCGCTCTCGAAGAGTACGGCCTCGTACCCAAGGCTCTCAATGAATGCTTCAAGGCTATTCCTTATGTGCTTGAGATCGTAGTAAGTTGAACTAACGAAGACGCGCGGCTTAGCCATGTGCAACTCCTTTCCTGCCGAACGTAAGCACCCCAGCAGCAGGCTCTTGTCTCAAGTGCGCTTTCTTGTCGCAGCGTCTTATGAGAATCAGGACAAGTACCCCCATCTCAGAGCGCATCAACTGGGTTGCCAGCCCCGCCCCGCGCCCGAACTGGACATCTGGTTAGTGTGGGTGGAGTGTACCAGACCCGGCCTTGTCTGTCAAGCCCACAACTTCCGGGAACTACTACCAGCGGTTCTACCGCCAAGCCGTTCCAGTCGCGGAATGGCGACCGTTTCGGTCGCCGAAGATGCCCTTCGCTGCATCGCCCAGATCAAGACCTCCTTCGGGCTCAGATACGAACCGCTCACGAGGCTTTGTCTCATTCTGCGTTCGGACACGGTCGATCCGTGACCGGCCTGCCCACGGTTGCCCCCGCAAACCGAAGTCAGGTGTTGCAATATCCTGGCGCAAGTTGCAGCATGGCAGGCGCTCATTGGCAAGGGCGTGACATCCATGACGGAAGCACCTGCGGGGGCACGAAAGCATTACTTGCTACTTTGCTGCCAAGTGCGACCACGACGACGAGGATGGGTGAGCCAGCCGGTGGACGCGCTCGGCGACGAGGTTGACGGCGCCGTGCTGCTCTTCCACCTTGCCCTCGATGCGGTAGGCGCCGGCCGAGTCCGTCTCGCGGCCGTAGCGGCGGTAGACGTCGGGGAAGATCACCACTTCCACCACCCCGTGCCGGTCCTCCAGGCACAGGAACTTCATGTATTCGTGCTTCGCGGTGAGGGCGTGGCGCATCATCACCAGCCACCCGACGAAGCTCACCCGCCGCCCCACCAGTTTCGGCAACTCGTAGCTGCGGGCCAGGCCGCGCTCATCCAGTTCCCCATCCCACATGTCCAGCGGGTGGCCCGAGTGCGTCATGCCCAGGAGCGTCAGCTCCCAGCGCACGCGATCCGGCAGCGGGAACTCCGGCCGCGGCGGCACCCTCTCGGGTAGGGACGGCGTCCCGCCGTCCTCGGCGGCGCTTATGGGTCCCGGCTGTAAAGAGGCAACTAGTGATGCCGAACCGGGGCGAGACGCCCCGGCTACCCCGTTGTAAGGAGATGCCTCTGCGGCGCTGAGTGGCGCTGGCTGTAAAGAGGCGAACAGTGACGCGGAACAGGGGCGAGACGCCCCGGCTACCCTGTTGCTGTGAGGGGCCTCGGCCCCGCCGGGATGGAGCAAGTGGGCGGCGATCAGGAGCGTTGGGCGCGTGCGCCCGGTCCAGTCGAATGCCCCGCACAGGATCAGGTTCTCCAGTTCCCGGCGCGTGAGCCGCACGCGGGCGCAGAAGTCCTCCAGCGACGCGAACGGCCCCCGCAACCGCTGCTCCAAGATCTGCTGAATCGTGCGCACCGACAGGCTCCTGACGGTCTCCAGCCCAGGGCGGATCGCACCGTCCTCGGCGCGGCACTCGATGTCGCTCTCGTTCACGCTCTGCCCCAGCACCCGCACGTTGAAGCGCCGCGCGTCGCGGTAGTAAACCTGCGGGTCGTAGAAGCCCGCCTTGTTGGCGATGACGGCGGCGAGGAACTCGGCCGGGTAATGGGCCTTGAGCCAGGCGGCCTGGTATGAGATGTGGCCGTAGGTGGTGGCGTGGGCCTTGCAGTAGGAGTAGGCCGCGAAGCTCTCGATCTGCCCCCATATCCGCCGCGCCACCTCTGCGGGCACGTCGCGAGCGCCTGCGCCGGTCATGAACTGCTCGCGCATCTCGCGGATGGCCTCGTGCGAGCGGGCCTTCGTGATGCGCTTGCGCAGTTCGTCCCCCACCGCCATCGAGAACCCCGCCACCGCCTGCGAGACCTTCAGGATGTCCTCCTGGTAGAGCATCACGCCGTAGGTCTGCCGAAGGGCATCCTCCATCTGGGGGGCGAGGTAGGTGACGGGTTCGAGGCCGCGCTTGCGCCGGATGAAGGCGCCCTTCATGCCGCTCCCAATGGGGCCGGGGCGGATGAGCGAGAGGCCCTGGATAACGTCCATGATGCAGTCCGCCCGGAGCATCTGGAGGAGCTGGCGCATGCCGGGCGATTCGATCTGAAAGCACCCCATCGTGCGCCCGCGCCGAAGCAGCGCCGCCGCGCGCGGGTCGCCGTCGGGGAGGCGGTCCAGGTCGATCTTTACCCCGTGCTCGCGCTCCACGGCGGCCGCCGCCTCGGCCACGATGGTGAGCGAGCGCTGCCCCAGAAGGTCGATCTTCACCAGGCCGATCTTCTCGACCGAGTCCATCTCGTACTGCGTCACCACGATGCCCTTGGCGCTGTTCTCCAGGGCCGTGTAGCGCGTGAGCGGGCCGTCCCCGATGACCATCCCGCCGAGGTGTATGCTCAGGTGCCGCACGTAACCGTCGACCCTCAGCGCCCGGGCGAGCACCGTGCGCCAGGGCTCGCGGCCGATGGGCAGGTCGGCCATCTCGGGGAAGGTCTCCATCGCCTCCTCGACGCTCGAGACGTCGTGGTGGGGGAGCATCGGGCTGTAGCGGTCGATCTCGCCCAGCGGCAGCCCCATCACGCGCGCCACGTCGCGGAATGCCGACCGCGCGCGCAGTGTCGAGTGCGTCGAGACCATCGCCACCTGCCCCACCGGGTAGCGCCGGTAGACGTAGTCGATCACCTCGTCGCGCCGCCGCCAGGAGAAGTCGATGTCGATGTCGGGCATGTCGGTGCGGTACTCGTTCAGGAACCGCTCGAAGTAGAGATCGAACCGGAGCGGGTCGACCTCCGAGATGCCCAGGACGTAGGAGACGATGCTGTTGCCGGCCGAGCCGCGTCCCACGTGCGGGATGCCCTCGCGGCGGGCGAACTCCACGATGTTCCAGACGACGAGGAAGTAGTGGCAGAAGCCCAGTTTCGCGATCACGTCCAGCTCGCGCTCCAGCCGCTCGCGGACGGAGCGGGTGAGTTTGCCGTAGCGCCCGCGCGCGCCCCGGTAGGCTACCTCGCGCAGGTGTGCGCAGGCCGTCCGGCCCCGCGGCAGCCGGTCGTACTGGGGAAAATGAAGCGTCTCCAGGTCCAACTCCAGCTCGCACGCCTCAGCTATGCGCAGCGTGTTGCGCAGCGCCGCCTTCTCCTCCGGGAGCCGAGCGAGCACCTGGGCGGGGGATTGGAAGAAGCTCCGCTCGCCGGCGAGCAGGCGACCCTCGTCGAGGAACTCATTCAGATTGCGGTTCTCCCGGATGGCGCTCACGACGGCGTGCGTCTCCCGGTCTTCGGGCCGGAGGAGGTTGACGTTCACCGTGGCCGCCAGCGGGATGCCCAGCTCGTACGCTACAACCGAAGGCGACCCGCCCGACGCCCGCAGGGCACCGTCGGCTCCGCTCAGGGCGGGGCAGCGGGTCTCGAAGGACTTCTCGCCGTCGGCGCGAAGCTCGGCGTAGAGCCGCCCCTCCGGCACGGCGCCCCTGAGCCGCGTGAGCACTGAGGGTGTGGCCGAGAGGACAAACAGGCCTTCGGCGTGCGCGGCCACGCTCGCGCACAGGTCGAAGGTGGCGGGCGAGCCGCCGAGCCGGCGCTCGGTCACGATGCGGCAGAGGTTGGAGTAGCCTTCCCGGTCGGCAGCCAGGCAGATGCACTGATCTGCGCCGGAGACGATCTCGGCGCCGATGATGGGCTTGATCCCCGCCTCGCGGGCCGCCTCGTAGAACTTCACCGCGCCGTAGAGGCCGTTGGTGTCGGTGAGGGCCACGGCCGGCATGCCCGCGCGTGCGGCGGCCTCGACCAGTTCGGCGATGCTGAAAGCGCCCTGGAGCAGGCTGAAGTTCGAATGGACATGCAGGTGGACGAATGACATGGCGGCCGACCTCCCATGGTATGCCTCTTCTCTGGTAACTATACACCAGGATAGTTACCATGTCAACACCTTTCTGGGGCGGTTTGGGTGGTGGTCATGGCCTACCACAGCAAAGCCGGCGAGTTTCTCATGACCGTCCGCTTCATGCCCGACTGGCGGAAGGAAATCTATGACGAGGCGGGCAACCTGAGGCGTATGCTCGAGAAGGGCGACAGGCTCATGGCCTCGAAGGAGGATCGTGCCCGGCTGGCCCTTAGCGCTCCCGAGCGCGTGGAGGTGGTCCGGCGCATCTTCGACTGGTAGGTGCTTCCGTCACCAACTGTTACCACGCCAGCGCCGAGCACTGAATGAGCGACTGACCCCGCCTTCCTACTCCGATCAGGGCCGAGACAG
>CAZXDF010000308.1:0-12269 GCA_964639345.1 uncultured candidatus Brocadiaceae bacterium
CTGAAGCCGAACAAGTGGGGTCTGTACGATATGAGCGGCAACGTCTGGGAGTGGTGTGCGGATTGGTATGGTGTCGACTACTACGGCAAGAGTCCGGCGGAGGACCCGCAAGGCCCCGAGACGGGCAGTTTTCGCGTCGTACGCGGCGGCTCATGGAACTCCAGCCCGGTCGACTGTCGATCAGCGAACCGCCACGGGGACCTCCCGACGGGCACGAACGACCACTACGGGTTTCGTGTTGTGCTGTTGCCCGAGTAGTTCTTTCTCTGTTCTCTGCCTCCCTGGTCTCGGGACTCTGGGTAGGGTCCATGGGCGAAGCCGGCGACCGGCGCGGCTTCACTGTTTTCGGGGTGCTTCCGCCGGGAAGTGCTGCGGCGCTTCCCTCAGTAACTTAGCATGCCGGTTCGCGGTATCATCCTGGCAAGTCATCTGCCACGGAACTCCCCGCGCAGACCCCCACGTTTCACAGGAACTCCCAGATCGCCCTATGGAGCATCCTCCCGACGCAGGAGCGACGAAACCGGCCTTGCGGAGGGCAAGGGCTGGGTAGCAGCCTTGCGCGGCTCTCAGGGCCGGAAGAGGCGCGTGGGCATGCTGCAGGGGGGAGCGCGGCCACTTGGACCACGCGCTCCTTGCCGCGGTGCCAACGGTCTGTTCGATATGACGGTAGCGACGGCGGCATTTGCGGGGCAGTGCGGCGTACTATCAGTCCGGCAGGGATCATCAGTTGGCGAGGAAGTGTTTACAAGCCCCTGCCTTGCGCGTAGACTCACAGTCCGGCGGGACGAATCCCGCCGCCGGGAACCCATTTGGTCTCGGTTTAACGTGCTCAAGAAGAAGGAGGCCGATCAGATGCCACAGACCGGGCCTGACGAGAAGTTGCGTCTCTTGGCAGTGGTGGCGCACCCGCACGACATCACGCACATGTGCGGCACGCTAGCCCACCACGTCGAACGTGGTGATTCCGTGACCGCAGTCTCTGTGACCGGGGGCGTGAGGGCCCATCGCGAGAAGCTCTTCGACGAGCTGCGTAAACCGGCGGCGGAGCGTGACATGGACATCGTCCTGCAATCCGATGCGGACTACGGTGAGCAGAAGGCCAGCGAGATGGCCGAGCTTTGTGGGCTGTTCGGCGTCGAGGACGTGCGGGTCCTTCCCTTTCCGGACCTCCCGTTCGAGGTCACGGCAGAGGTGATCGAGACGCTGGCCGAAATCATCTACGAAGTGCGCCCTCACCTGGTGTTGACCCACGGGCCGTACGGCGGCCAACGGCACGGGCTTATGAGCATCGACCCTGGGGAGCACGGCGGGGTGGCGGTGGCGATGCGCAGGGCAATGGAAAGGGCGGCCACGCCCGATGCGGAGACGAAGCGCGCCCCCCACCAGGTGGCTGCCACCTATTACACGGGAGCCGATTTCCAGAACAGTGACGTCGATCTCTTTGTGGACATCACCGATCAGGCTGAGAACCGGGTGAAGGCCGAGATCCTGCTCACCACCCAGGCGCTTACGCCCGAGGCCGCCCAGAAACGAATCGACATCGGCAGCGGCAATGCCGGATGGATCGCCCGCACCGGCTACGCCGAGGGCTGGATGCGGAGCAGACCCGAAGTGGGCCGTTACCTCACGATAACCGACCATGACCTCGAGGCTCCGGAGATATCGCGGCAGGAGTTATTCGCGCGGCTGGGAGCGCGGGTGACGGCGGAACAGTAGCACCGATCCCGGCTCGGCAGGCCGGCCGCATGGTGGCTCAATGCACCCGCGTGCGGATCAGGACCGATGATGCGTGCCGGCCTACATAGAGAGGAAGCGCCGTTCGCGCCGGATTACGTTCCTAAACGCGCGTGGGCAGCCAAGTCGCGCGTTCGCTCCTTCTCGTCGACCCAATGCCCGACGGGGGGTTTACTTTCTGCCGGCGCTCTCAGGCGTTTTGGGGCCGCAGAATGCGCCAGGATCGGCGACACACTGCCCCCTATGTGCGCCCGCAAATCGCCGTGGTGAGGCTGCAGGAGGCCACATTGGCCGTCCCCAGGGTGCTTCCGTCGGGAACTGTTAGAGTGCCGGTGCAAAGCGCCGAATGAGTCCTCGGCACCGCTCTCTTGCTTGGATCACCAGCGCCATGAGACGCAAGAATTCCGCCACCGCCGTCATGGCGCATCCCCGCAAACCGAAGTCAAGTATTGCGAAATCCTGCGGTAACTTGTAGCATAGAGGACACTTACGGGCAAGGCCGTAACTGTTGATGACGGAAGCACCACTGGGCCAACGTGCAACACCGCAGGCCCGCTCACTCAACCATCACCTTCACCTGCCGGCGCAGGCCGCTGGCCACGTCCGTGACGGTCACAGTCCACCGCCCGGCCGGCTCGTTCAGCGCAAGAGGCAAGTTGATGTCGGCGCTCCCGTCGGATCCGGTCTCCAGGACCTGCCGCATGTAGTCGGGTGTCTCTCCACCCGGGTGCTGGGCCTGGACGTGGATGACGTGGCGGACGAAATGGCCGTCAGCGCCGGGCGCCTGCACCGCGACGCGGCCCTTGATCGCGCCGCCCCGCTGGGACGCGTCGGCATCCAGCACCGCCTTCACATCCTCCACGCGGTAGGGCAGCACGGCGAGAATCTGTATGTCCGCCGGCTGAACCTGCACGGTCCAGTGATCGCCCTCGCCGAGGTAATTGCCGGCCAGCACGTTGTAGATATGTCCGCCGCGCGGCACGCGGACCGTGACCGGGTAGGGACCGTTCTCGCGCCGGCCGACGCGCCGCTTGGTCAGGCTGACGTACTGCGCCGCGCCGTCCCGGTGATACGGCACTTCTAACCCGGGCAGCCAGTACGGGGTCGGGAAACGCCACACCACGTCCGGGTTCTCAAACCACCCGCCCTCGGGCACGTCAACCTCAACCGGCCGCTGGATTCCGTGCGCCGCAAACACCGCGTGCAGCAGATTGCCCAGCAGGCGCGTGTGGTCGGGGTCGCCCTGGGCATAGGCGCCGCCGTCGGAGACCGCCCCGCCGCTGTAGTAGCTGAACGGAATGTTGAGGGTGATCGCCGCGCCCTTGCCGAGCTTGTTCACGATGAAAACCGGCAGGCCGTCGACCTCGAACAGAGCCTCGCCGCCCTTCAGCCGGACAGCCGGGTCGACCGGGAAGCGCTGCTCGGGGTTCTCGATCGGCACGCCCTGGTAAGCGCCGCTCAGGCGCGCGGTCACGCGCTCCCGGCCGAGCTGCCGGTCGTAGCGGAAGCCCAGCAGGTCCTCGATCGCCCCGTCTTCGCGGAATCGGCCGTGCGCATCGGCAACGCCCGCCCGGCAGTCGGCTATGAGCAGGCCGCCGTTGGAGACGAACCTCTTCAGCGCGGCAACGACCTCCTCGTCCAGCGTCAGCGACATGGGCAGGATCAGCACGGAGTACTTGTCCAGCTCGCCGCCCAGTATCTGCTCATCGGCGACGAACGTGTATTCGCGCCCCAGGTAGTCCGAGAGCACCTGGTGCATGAGGTGAACGTCGTAGTTGTGCCCCCAGGCGCCGCCCCCGAGCCCCAGCCCGGCCCAGGCGGCGAGCCGGCTCGGCAGCGAATAATGCACGGCGATGGGACCGTAGTCGCGGACCGCCTTGTTGCGGTCGAACAGCGGGTAGAACCCGGTGCGGATGCGCGCGATCTGGTCGCAGAGCACCCGGAACGACGAGTTGGTCAGGAGGCCCCCGCCGTAGGAGCTTTCCGTGCTGCCCGCGCCGCCGTTGTACCACCAGATGCTGGTGAACCCGCGCAGCAGCGCGGTCCAGACCCGCCACTTCTGCCACTCGAGGTCGGTCTGCTGCTCGCGCCGCACGAAGCCGTTGTAGAGGTAGCCGCCGTAGTACATGCCCAGGAACGTGTCGGGATTGGCGAACGAGCGCGCCTCCTCGTGCGGCAGGATGCGGCCGATGCCGTAGGGCGCGAACATCTCGAAGCCGTCCGTGCGCAGGTTCCGATACCAGTCGTGGCCCGAGGCCGCGTGCGGCCACATCGGGCAGCCCGTGCCGACGCGCCCGTAGGGATCGGAGTCGTGGACGCCTTTGCGCGCCTGCCGCGGGTACTCGTACCAGGCGTCGATGTTGGCCATCCACTGGTCCACCCAGCGGCTGTAGTTGCGCTTCTGGGGCTCGGCCTCGCGGGCCAGGTATTCGTCCGCCTGATCGACCTCGCCGGCCAGATCCTCGGGCACCTCGCCGCGCGCCAGCGGGTAGACCTCGTCGAAGGAGGCGTAGTCGGTCTGCCACTGCTTGTTGAGCGCCTCGATCGAGCTGTAAGCCTCGCGCAGCTTCTCGCGGAAGTGGGTTATGCGGTGCGGTGCGAGATCGCCGCCGCCATAGATGATCTCGTCGTCGACCGTGTAGGTCAGCGGGTCGAACGGGATCGCCTTCTCGGCCGTCTCGCTCGCGTTCTCGCGGCGGCGCTGGAGTTCCTCCGGCTCCATGGCGATCGGGCCGCGCTCGTATCCGCCGTGGCTGGGCACGGCAAGCATGTCCGCAACTTCGAGATCCTCGAGCGTGGGAATCGTGGAGCGCCGCGCGTCGATGCCGTCCCCCGTGAACAGGCGCCAGTGCACGATGTTCGACTTGCGGTCGGGCGCGCCGGGGCCGCCGTACATGACGAAGAAGAACCGGTCCCAGTCGCGCCGTACCGCCGTGAAGCGAGCCGCCGCGACGTCCGCGGCCTGGCCCGCCACCAGCAGCTCGGCGCGCACGCGCCCGAGCGTGGTCGCGAAGAAATCGAAGGGGAACGTGGCCTGCGCCGTGAAGTCCGCGTCGGCCTTTGCCTCCCGCTCGGCCACGACGCGCTCGTCGTTGTCAATGACCTGGAAGCGCACCGTCGCGCCGGCTGGCGCGCCCTCGCTGAGGGTCGCGCGGGCCGTCAGCTTCGCCTGCTTGCCGTCGGACACGTCGATGTAGGCCGGGTCCGTCGTCAGCTCCGCGATGCGCGCCGGCCCGTCCACCGTCAGGTGCGCAACGGCCCAGTTCAGCCGCTCCCGCCGGCGCCACCACAGCGCACCGCGCGAGCGCTCCACCATGAGGTCGACGTAGTACTGCCCGGCGGGCAGCACGGGCAGTTCGAGTGCCGCCTCTTCGCCCCCGCGCGCGTCGATCTCGGTCTCATACAGCGGCGCGAGGACCTCCGCGAACTCCTTGACACTGGGGTGCGTGGTCGGCGTCTGCGGCTTGCGGCTCAGTAGCTCCGGCGAGCGCACGGCAGCCTTGACCTTGTAGCCGCCCTCTCCGCCGATGGTGAACTGCACGCTGGCCGGCTCACCGTAGGTCGCCTGGACAGCGGCAGGCATCTCCGCCAGCGCCACCGCGGGTTCTTCCCCCGCCGCCCATAGCACCGCGCGCAGGGCGAAGGACATGTAGTACTCGTAGTTCAGCTCGGCCGTATCGCGCGCGTCGGCCAGCAGCCCGCCCAGGCGCAGCTCAATCACCCGGCCGTCGCCATAGCGGTAGAGCCCGGCCACATGCCGGTAGCCTTCGGATTCGTCCGCGCTCGCGCGGAACGCCGGCAGGGCGGCGAACGGCGTGCCCACGCGCAGGAACGCCGGCGCGTCCTCGCCCTTGACCGATGTCTCCGTGAGCTGCTTCCGCAACTCGGCGGGCAGGCGCGGGGACACCAGCCCCGTGCCGCCGCGCACCATCTGCTCAAGCCGCTCGGACATCACCTCCTGGAACAGCTCGCCGGGCACCGATCCGAGGATGACCACGTCGTAGTCGTCCTGGAGCACGTCCTTCAGGCGCCGGCGGACGTCCGCCTTGCGCACGCCCTCCGCGTGGGGGAAGAACGCATAGCGCCGCCCCTCCTGCCAGCTCGTCGTGTAGGCCACGGTCAGGTCCATGTCCATCCGTTGCGCCAACTCCGCCAGGTCCCGCTGCTGCCGGCGGTCCAGCACGGCCAGCACTTTCGGCTCGTCCCCGGCATGGCCCTTGCCCCATTCGATGCCCGGCACCTTCAACTCCGTGGCCAGCCCGTAGAACTGGCGCGGCATCACCAGCACGCGACCGGCGTTGCGCCACCAGCCGCCGTTGATGCCGCGCACCACCGGCTCGGCCTGCTTGACGATGTCGTCCACGCCGTTGCGACAGGTCCATCTCCGGTCGCTCAGCAGTTCCACCTGCGAGCCGTCGGCCATCGTCACGCGTGCGGCCAGGAACATTCCGCCGAACGAGCCGGCCCGCCGGTCGCCAGCGGTGCTGCGCGCACGCACGCGGAAGTGGTTGGTCCCTTCGACCAGGTAAGAAGCGATGTCGTAGGTGTCGAGCTCATACCAGGTCTCGCTGGAGCCGACGTCTTTGCCGTTGATCTGAAGGGTGTACTGGCTCTCGGCGGTCATCCGCAGCCAGGCGCTACGCACGGGCCCGGTCAGCTCGTAGTCGCGATCGAAGGTGAAGGAAGCCTTCTGGTACTCGGGCGCCATGCCCGGCGCGTCCTTATCCCACCAGATCCAGTAGGCGTCGAAGAGCAGTTCCTGCCGCTCCGGGTCCTTGTCGTAGTACGACCCCCCGCTCGGGCCCACGAGCTTCCAGATCTCCTCCGACGGGTCGGGCCCGACGGTCAGCGCGGACGAGCCCGAGCAGCCGCACGCAACGGCGGCCGCGACGGCCATCAAACCGAACAGCCCGACGTGTGCAAGTGGCCTGCGCAACATCTGCCTCGCCTCCAAGATTACGCCCTCAGTTCAGCTTCGCGGCCTCCGATGCCCAGACCGCCACCCGCGCCCCGCGAGGAGCGACGGGCGCGGCGCTTCCGCCGGCGAGCGCGACCGCTTCTACCGGGCCATTACACAGCCGTGTCCCGCACCTGTCAAGGCGGACGCCACTTTGTTCACACGGCATTTCGGACGACGTAAGGCTGAGCCCTTCCCGCTTCTTGTGCCAATTGTCATGAGAGAATCACTCTGGCAACCGTCCAGGGCTGGTCCGGAAGTAATGGCGGAGCGCCAGCCGCAGGGCCTGTCGGCGCTGCCGCGTACGCCGCTAGGGGCCGACAGCTCTGCACCCCATGTGGCTGAGCCCTGATGCTGCGAGCCAGACTCTATGCATGCCTCTGCCCGCTCTCTATCAGCACGCCGCGTGCCCATTTCCTCCGCCGGGGCATGCGGTCCGATGCCGGCTTACGGCGCCGGATTGTGCGTTGCGCAGACCAAAGCGCCAAGACGGGGGACCGGGTCAACCCGGTAACAGAAGAAGCGCGGGACGAGGACGCTGTGATCGTGAAGGACCTGTAGGACCCGGGCTGCTGCCACCTATAGGCTGCCTGTCGGTCGGCACCAGCATAGACGGGCCGAAGCCGTGTTCGTTGACACATCTTCCCGCACGGACACCCGTGCGGACGACATATAGGGAAACCTAGATCTGACGCCTCCCTTGGCGGTTCCACGTAACTTGGTGCTACAGAACGAGACAGGTTCCACCCGCTGGTGGCAAACCCGGCCCACAGGAGGCCTTTGCCACCAGATTCGGCTTTGCGGGCCGACGCCGCTCCTGGCCCGGCCAAACCGGGTGAGTCGAAACGGCGGCCGCGGGGCAACGTATCCTAATGCACGGTGAAAGGAGCCTGGGTGGAGGTCTGGGTGGCCGTGTCCGTCAGCTTCAGCGTCCACTCGCCCTTCGGCTCGTTCAACGCGAGCGGGATGCGGAAGGCTGCCCTGCCGTCCTCGGTCTCAAGGGTCTGGGCAAGGTACCTGGGACGCTTGCCATCGGGGCGGATGGCCTCCAGGTGGATGACGTGCCGCACCGCAGTCCCGCGGCCGGCCTTCTGGATATCCACCCGGCCCTTCAGCACCTGGCCCGACTGCGGGGCGTCCTGATCAAGGCTCACTTGCAGCCCGCGGACCCTGTACGGCAGCACCGAAAAGAGTTGTACGTCGACCTGGTCCACATCCGCCTTCCAGGAGGACGCCTTGCCCAGGTAACGACTCGATAGCATGTCGTAGACGTGTCCCGCCTTCGGCATCTGCACCGTGATCCGGCGCGCTGGCTCATCGTCCCTCTCGCGCCGCTTGGTGATGCCCACGTATTGAACCTTGCCGTCCACGTGGAGTGACGTTTCCAGACCAAAGGCCCATCGTCTGCCATCCTGGACTTCTACCTTGAGGGGCCTCTCGATCTCCAGGGCATCCAGCACCGTGTGTATAATGCTTTCGATGAGCTCATTATGTTGCTTGTCACCCCAATACGCATAGAGGCTGTCCGGGAACTCCATGGTCCTGCTGTAGGAGCTTGGGATATTCAGGCAGATGGCTCTACCCTTGCCAACCTTGTTCACCGTGACCAGAGGAACGCCATCGAGCTTGCAGACCGCTTCTGCCCCATTCAATTTCACGGACGAATCGGCCGGGAAGGGCTGGGTGGGGGTAATGTTGACATCCTTACCCAGGAACGTTCCCTGGAGCGGTCCCGAGAGCATCTTGCGGCCCAGGCCCTTGTTGTACTTGAGGCCGAAGAGTGAGGGCACCGTCTGCTTCTCATCCCAACGGCCGCTGCCATCGAACAGCCCCGGCCGCACGTCAGCGACCAGGATCCCGCCCTCTCTCAGGAACTCCTCCAGCGCCTTCGCCTGCTCCTTCCCCACGGCGGTGGAAAGAGGCATCATCAGCACCCGATACTTCGTGAGCTCTCCCTGTTCGATCTGATTGTCGGAGACGAACGTATACGGATACCCGCATACTGTTTCCAACAGATGCATGAGCACATGCATGTCCATGGGACGGCTGTAAGTGCTTCCTGACGAGAGTCCCGCGGGCATGAAGGCCGTGGTCAGGCGGCTGACAATGGAATCGTGCATGGCGATGGGGCCATAGTCACGTTGCGCTCGACTGAAGAGCTTGTAGTAGCCTTGCCGGATCCTGGCAACGCCGCCGGCAGCAGTGTCCAGAGTGGGATAGGGTTCGAACCCGGGCCCCAGGTTGGATTCGTTAGCCCCAGCATTCATGTTGTACCAGCAGAGGCCATTGAAGCCCTGAAGGAACAGGTTCCACAACGTATACTTGTGCCAGGCAGTGTCAGTCAGTTCTTCCTTGCGGTTGAAGGCCATATACAAGTACCCGCCGTAACAGGGCGCGATGAGTTGGCCGGGCCTGGCATACGAGCGGGCCTGCTTCAGCGGGATGATCTCGCCGCCGCGTGCGTAGGGAGCGAAGAAATCGAATTCCTGCAGGGACGTATACCAGTCGTGGCCCGAATGTGCTTGCGGCCACATCGGGGCGAACATGCCAAGACGCGCCTGCGGGTAGAGCGCCTTCATGCTCTTCAGTGAGGCCTTGGCCAGGTCGGCATAGACCTTGTAGTTGTTCATCCACTGGTCTACTAGCCGCGCGTAGTTCCTGCTAGCTTCCGCCTGCTTAGTGAACTCCACCATCGAGACAAAGGCGCCCTCGCCCTCTAGCGCTGTCGCATCTCCTGTGACGGGATAGATCTCGCCAAACGAAGCATAGTCGCTGTCCCACGCCGCGTTCAGTGCCGCAATTGCCTTGTACCTCGCCCGAAGAAACTGGCGCAAGCCCTCTATCCTGGCCGGCTTCTCATCCCCACCGCCATAATGGCTTTCATCGCCGGCCCGGAAGGCTATGGGATCAAACCGCATCTGCGACTCGATGATCTTGCCAGCCCTGGCCCGATACTCTTCCTCCACCTGCTTAGCGTCGGCCACTTCCTTGCGTGTAATCGGGAAGCTTGACAGCGCGACCCGGTCCGCAGCTTCCAGCATGGGGAGAGTGACGCCGTCAAAGGTGGCGTCCACGCCCAGGCCGGCCAGCGCGCGCCGATAGACGTTCCCCTGATGGCCGGAGCTGCCTCCGTACGAGTTCATGAAGATGAACTGGTCCCAGTCACGCCGTATTGTGGTGAAGGGGGCGCTCTCGAAGGCTTCAACCTCCTCGCCCTGGAGCAACTCGGCCCGCACTTTGCCCAGGCAGGTGGAGAACTCCTTGACCGGGAACGTGACGCTCGCCTTGTCTCTACCCGCCGCGACCTGGACCTCCTTGATGGCCAGCAGGCGGTCGTAGTTGTCGAAGAGCGAAAAGCGCACCGAAGTCTCCTTCGGGGCCGCCCCGGTGAGGGTCACCGTCGCCCCGATCTCGTCGCTCTTGCCGTCCGCCAGGTCGATGTAGTCCTTGGACGCCTTCACCTCTGCGATATCAAGCGATGACTTGACTTCCAGGTGCGCGGTCGCCCAGCTGGCCTTCTTGTCCCCGCTGTAGACCAAAACGTCCAGGAAGTAGCTGCCGACAGGCAGGGGAGGCAAGTCGAAGGCCACCTGCCCCCGCGCGCCCGGATTGACCGCCTGCTCGGCCTCATAGACCGGCCTCAAGACCGGCGCGCCTCTCTCCAGCCCCTGACTCGCCAGGGGTGCCGCCGGCAACGGGTAGAGCTTCTTTGGGGAGCGGATGGCCAGCGCCACGCGGCAGTCCTTCGGCACCCCGCTCAGGGTGAAAGCCAGGCGCCCCCGACCCTCGCCGCGGGTGACCGTCAGCTCCTGCGGGAAGCCCTCGAACTGCACAGACGGCTCCTGCCCGGCCGCCCAGAGGATGGTCTTCACGGCAAAGGACATGTAGTACTGGTAGTGCAGATCGTTGCTATCGGAGGGCACGTTCGCGAAAAGGCCGTAGCCTCCGAAGATGCGTCCGTTCAGGCGCACGATGCGCCCCTTGCCGTAGGTGAACAGGGTGGCCGCCTGCTCCAGGCCCTTCACCCCCTTCCCGCTCCGGTTGAAGCCCGGCAGAGCCCGGTAGGGGACTCCCGTGGCAAGGAAGGCAGGGGTTGCCTCCAGGGGCGTCGCGGTCAGCTCCTGCTCGTAGGAGCGGTCCTGCGTTGGCTTGTCGCCCTCGTCGGCCGCGACAGTTCGGGCGGGAATTGCCCCGGTCACGTAGACTAGCCCGCCGCCCCTTGCGAGAAGGTCCTCAAGCGGCTCCGCCAAGCTCCCGTGGAAGACATCCTCCACCTTGTAGCGTCCCATCCCGCCAAGAATGATCACGTCGGGGCGCTCGGCCAGGGCATTCTGGAGCTCCGCCTGCACGTCCTGTGCGAACATGCCCCTGGTCACGGGGAAGAAGGGCATCGTCGAATGCTCGTAGTTGAAGTTGTAGAGATCGGAGAGGACGGCCCTTACCCGCATGTCGGTGCGTTGGGCTAGTTCGACGGTGTCCCTCTGCGTGCCGCGCGAATGAACCGCGAGCACGTTCGGCGCCCTCCCGGCGTAGGGCCTGGCCCAGGCGATCCCCGGCGCCTCCACTGCCCTATTGAGCCGGTACCAGGCATCGGGCATCACCATGATCCGGCCGACGTTATTCCAGAAGCCGCCATTGACACCCTGGACAACCTCACCAGCGCTCTGGCGTCTTTCTTCTTCCTCCGGCACGGCCCATTGCCAGGAGCCGTCCGTCAGGATCTCCACCTTCCTCCCGTCGGCCAGCTCGATCGCGGCGCAGGCGAAAACCCCGGTCCACCACGTATTGGTCTGGGTCCAGACCTTCAGCGTGTTCTCCCCCCGCTGCAAATAAGGCGTTATGTCGTACTGGTCCAGGGTGATCACGTCATCGTCGGCGCCCACCTCCTGCCCGTTGACGGTGAGCCGATAGGTCCCCTGGGCCGAAATGCGCAGCGTGGCATGCCTCACTGCGGCCGGAAGGTCCAGGGCCTTGTAGAAGACGGTGGGTTCCCTTATGTCCGCCGCGCCGAACATATCCTTCTCACGCCAGATCCACCATGCCTCCTCGAGCTGCCTGTCCATCGTCCACTCGGCGCCGCTGCGCCACCAGACAGTCGTGCCAGAGCTCGCTCGCGCTTCCTCTGCCACAGCGGCTCCCAGAAGCCCACCACCGAGAGTTACAGCCACCGCCAGAAAGGCGCCTTTAGACCCGAAGAACTTCCACATCCCTCGCTCCTCCTGACTGAGAATGGTGGGCATTTGCCCGGGTCCTCCTTCGGCCAGCATACTACGCAGGCAGCGCAATTCAAGAGTCCGGTGGCGACGGGGCGCTTCCGTCACAGACTGTCAGTGCGCCGCTGCCGAGCGCGGGGCGAGCGCGTGACGCCGCCACCCTACTCCGATCAGGGCCGCGACGGAAGGCTGCCCCCGCAAACCGAAGTCGGGTATTGCGATATCCTGGCGCAAGTTGTATCTCTGAAAGGCGGCCGGCGGTCAAGGGGATTCAAGGAGCCCTGGGCCGTTTCTTTGTCTTGGTTGCGCTTGTGTCCATCTTCCTGCTCGGCTCTTACCACGTATCTCTTCGTGCCATTGGCCAG
>CAZXDF010000309.1:0-3951 GCA_964639345.1 uncultured candidatus Brocadiaceae bacterium
TCCGGGCTGCAAAGCGAGTACAGCCGACAATCGCGCAGGTAAAGCCGCAACTTGACAACCCCATTTCCTGGGATGGCCGACTTTCCGCCCCACGAGGCGGTCGAACGCACCGCGTCGGCGCTGAAGCGGTCGAAGTCGCTGCGGGCAAACCCCTCGATGACGTCGTCGTTGGCGTCGGCGATCTCGATATCCAGATAGCCGTCGGGTCCGCACTCCGCATTGAAGGCGAGTCGCTCGCCGGTCAGGCGCACCGGATGCGTAACGATGATCCCTTCCCGAACATCCGTCGCTTCCAGGGAGACGAAACCTTCCCGGCGCAGGAGCGCCCGGCCCAGCACTGCCTTGAAGTGCAGCGGGCGACGGACCTCGGGGAGGTCCAGCCCCTCGCGCAGGCCCACCAGCCACCAGTTGTGGTGGTGGTTGGAGCCGCCGTAGTATATCCACAACTCGTCGCCGTGCTCGACGGGCGGCTCGGAAACGATCGTCATGTGCTCGTCCCAGTCGCCCGGACCACCAGTGGGGATGAACGCGGTCCGGTTGGCCGCCCGGTACCAGGTGATCCCGTCGCGGCTGTAGGCCAACTGCACTTCCAGCTCGCATGAGACGCTGTGCAGCACCGAGACGTAACCGACGTAAAGCACGCCAACCCGCGTGACGCACAGCGCGTTGAACGAATCGTCCAGGTTGTCTTCCTCGTCATCCGCCACCAGGACCTCATAGGGTTCGTTCCACTGGATAAGATCATCGCTCTCACACCGCCAGATGCGCCGCTTGTTGTTCCGGGAAGGGCTGTGCGGGTAGTAGGGCAATGACCAGGCGCCGGTGCTGGGGTTCTTTGGGTTGAGCGGGGGATTCCATGCCCGAGGGTGGCGCGTATACAGAATGTACTGGCGGGTGTCGGGATCCTGGATCAGCTTCACGACATCGCCCAGCTTGGGACCCAGGCCGCCGAAATCCAGCGTGCGTTCATCGGCCGTCCAGTGGATGCCATCGGGAGAGGCGGCAAGGCGAAAGGGGCTTTGCAGAACCTCGAGCCCACTGGCAGAATCGGTGGTGCTGTCGACGGTCGGCGAGGCGGCGGTGACGTGCTGAAAGATCATCTTGAAGCGCCGCTCCGGATCGCTCTCGAGAAGGTCGTCAAGGACCGTAATGGCGTGGATGCTGCCGAAGTCCGTCGGCCCGAAACCGGCGTCGCCGAAAACGATGTTCGTCTTTTGCCCCTCGAAGCGCATGATGTCCAGGGCCGGCTTCGTCCAGCGCAGGCCATCCTGTGAGTAGGCGTAGCATACGCGTGAGCCGGCGACCGTCGGATCGGTTATGTCAACGTTCGAACCCGCCATGCGGTCGAAATCCACGTGGCAATCCTCATACCAGCACCGATAGAGGCCCTCCCGCTCGTCGAAGCTCAAGGCCCACGGCACATCCGAAAAGGCAAGGTGCGCCTCCCACGGACGGTCCCGTTCGATGAGCCTGTCGGGGCATTTGCGCGGCTTGTGGAATGACCGCCTGATGTCCTGGACCATCTCCACGAGGTGGTTGTCGAAGAAGAGCTGGGGACGATTGTCGACGGTGCGCGCGTGTTCCTCCATAGCGACTCGACCTCCCATACTGGAATGAGCAAGCGGGGCGACACAGCTCTCGAACCGGCACGCGCCGGAAAGCAGACGCCAAGCGCAGTGCCGGCTGGACGGAGATGATACGGGATGCCCCGCAGCCTTGCAACAGATGTCCTCGGCAGATAGAGGCGAGGGACCTGAACGCCCCTTGACACCGCCTGCTCCCTGGCCAAGAATGTCGTTCTCGTGTCATCTTCCAGCTTAGAGGCTGCTCCTTCTCCTCGTTCGCCGAAGGATGAATCGACATGACTCTGAACACGCAGGTCTTCCCCTTTCGGATGCCGGCCTTGACCATGGGCTGCGGGGCCAGGCGCAAGCTCGCCGAGGCGGCCCGGGCACTAGGCCCCAGGGCCCTGGTCGTGACGGATGAAGCCCTGGCGACACAACCCTGCTTCGGCGAGTGCGTCGGGATGCTCAAGGAGGGCGGGCTTGAGGTGACCTCCTTCAGCGGGGTGCAACCGGACCCGCCGATCGACTGCGTTCAGCGCTGCGTCGAGGCGGCCCTGGACTGCCGGGCGGAGGTGCTTGTCGGGATAGGAGGCGGCAGTTCGCTGGACGTGGCCAAGTACACTGCCGTCCTGGTGCGGCATGGCTGCGCGATAGACTCGCTTTTCGGCGCCGACCGAGTTCCCGGACGCGGTGTTCCCACCGTCCTCGTGCCGACGACCGCCGGCTCCGGCAGCGAGGTGACGCCTATTGCCATACTGTCCGACGAGGAACACAAACTCAAGCGTGGGATCGTGAGCGATCACCTGATTGCTGACGTCGCACTCGTTGATCCTGAGATGTGCGTCTCGCTTCCGCCGCGGCCGACCGCCTACACCGGCACGGACGCGCTGACGCACGCCATCGAGGCCTACACCAACCGTTTCGCAGTGCCCCTGATCGACACGTTCGCACTCGAAGCGATTCGCCTGGTGGGGGGCAACCTGCGCAGGTGCGTCGCCGATGGAAGCGATATCGAGGCCCGCTATGCGATGTCGCTGGCGAGCTTGCTTGGCGGGTTGTGCTTGAAAGCCGTGAATACGGCGGCCGTGCACGCGCTGGCATATCCGCTCGGGTGCGAATTCAAGGTGCCTCATGGAATGGCCAACTCCCTGCTGCTGCCTCACGTCATGCGGTTCAACTCCGAGGCGTCGGGGGAGCGTTACGAGCGCATCGCGGAGGCGCTTGGCGCCGGCGACGCGGTTGCTGCCGTGGAGCAGTTGTCACACGAGCTGGGCACGGACAGGAAGATGAGGGAGTTCGGCGTCATGGAGGCTGATCTGCCCCGCATGGCCAAAGCCGCCATGGAAGTGCAGCGTCTGCTCAAGAACAACCCCCGCCAGGTGACAGAGGCGGATGCGCTGGATGTCTACAAGGCTGCGTGGTGAAGATGAACCGGAAGGGACCAGGCGAATGAGCGATGAGTATCTCAATTACATCGGCGGCCGTTGGTGCGCCGGCGAAGGGGGCGAGACGTTTCAGGATATCGATCCGGCTTGCGTGCGGGAGGTAATCGGCGAGTTCCAGAAATCGGGTCGGACGGACGCTCTTCACGCTGTCGAAGCGGCCAAAGAGGCGTTTCCGAAATGGCGCTCCATCCCCCCGTCCGAGCGGGCCGAGACCCTGAAAAGGGCGCTGGCGCTGATGGTCGAGCGCGAGGACGATATAGCCGCGGCGCTGACCATGGAGAACGGCAAGACCCTGAAGGAGTCTCACGCCGAAATCGCGGCCGCACGCAAGGAGATGGAGTTTCAGATCGCCGAGGGGCTCCGGCTTGTGGGCAGGACGATCCCTTCCGGAAAGGATGGCGTGTTCTGTTACAGCATTCGCCGGCCGCTGGGGGTTGCAGCCGTCGTGACTCCGTGGAACTTTCCGTTGAACGTTGTATCCCGCAAGGCGATCCCCGCGCTGATGGCTGGGAACACGGTCGTGTTCAAGCCCGCCTCCTTTACGCCCCTCACGGGCCTGAAGTACACGGAGCTCCTGGCGGATGCGGGGATCCCTGAAGGGGTCTTCAATTTCGTGACCGGGTCCGGGGATGAGCTTGGTGGGGCCATTGTGCGGCACCCGGACGTGAGCGCGATATCTTTCACGGGCTCGACCGAGGTCGGCCGCGCCATCGAGCGAGCGGGCGTCGAGCACGGCGCCAGGGTGCAGTTGGAGATGGGCGGCAAGAATGCCGCCGTGGTGCTGGAGGACGCGGACCTGGACGAGGCGGTCTCTGCCATTCTTCTCGGGGCCTATTCCTGTGCGGGGCAATGGTGCACCTCCACGAGTCGCGTGATCGCGATGAAAGAGGTGGTCGGCGCGTTGACGGAGCGTGTGCTGGACGGAGTCGGCGGAATCGTCA
>CAZXDF010000310.1:0-7419 GCA_964639345.1 uncultured candidatus Brocadiaceae bacterium
CTGACGCAGCTTCACCACTACCTGCTCTGCACTATGCCGTTTCTTCATCTGAGAATCCTTTCCGGACTATTGCCGTATGGATCCTCTCACAACTCCTGGATCAATTCTCGGGGAAGGGGTCATATACTCAAGGCGCCCGGACGCGCCGCGCGCACCGCGACGCCCCGAGAGTTCGAGGCAGGTGGCGGACAAAGGAGGACGGATGAGGCATCTTCGGGACAGAAGGGCCGGATGGGGGGCGAGAATCAAACGGGAACGCGGCGCTCGCGTCGCTTTCGTGCGGCGGTCGTGTCGGGATCCTGTAGTGCCGGTGTCGTGCTCGTGTAGGTACGGTGTCGGGTTCGTGTAGGCACAACAAGGCCATGTTAGGGCAGGTTCGGACGATACGCCGCCGTCTTATGCGGCGTCTTGGCGCCTTCCAGATCGGCGTCCGGCGCCGCGCGCCTGGTTTTGCCGTTTCGCAGCGGCGGGTCACGCGATGCGAGCGCCCTCCTCGGTGTGCGGCGTAACCTCCGCGCAGCAACTGCCTTACGGCAATCTGGATTCTTGGCTTGACAAAAGCGAGAGTGTATGATAGAATATAGGAGTATACGATGTAAACGAAAGGACATGATATGGCTCCTGAATGCGCAAGATCTGGCCGGGGCGACGGGATGGATGTGGAGCGTTGGTACTCGGTGCGCGAGGCAGCCGACTATCTCGCTGTGAGCCAGCCCACGATCTTCCGCTGGATGAAAGAGGGACTTCTCTCGTTCTACAAGGTAGGAGGGTCCACCCGCTTCTCGCGGGAGGGCCTCGATGCAGTTGTCGAGAAGACCACTGGAAGCAAGGAGGCCGAAGCCGCGGCCGGGCGCTGCGCCTCATGCGGGCACAACCTGTTGGTCGAAGGTCGGCTCCAGGGCACGGGCAGGCTCTACTTCCGTCCGGAAAAGACGAAGTTCTGGGTCTTCGCAGACGCCATGGTAGGCTTGAGCGCGCGCGTGTGCACCGCCTGCGGTTTCATCCAGATGCACGCGGATGTGGGGAAGCTCAAGAAGCTCGAACCTGGGGACGGCGAGTGAGGATGCAGCGCCGGGTGCTGACCGCAGGGGGGAGGCTGGCGACCGAAGGAGGAGGCAAATGTACGAACGCTTCGGCCTTACGCTGATGGTGACGCACGCCTGCAACATGCGCTGCTCCTATTGCTACGGGGGCGAGAAGTCAGAGCGCCCAATGCCCGAGGCGGTCGGTATGCACGCCATCGACCGGGCCCTGGCTTCGCTGGAGCCCGGTGGAACGCTTCAACTGGGATTCTTCGGCGGCGAACCCCTGTTAGAGGCGCGGCTGGTCGCGCGCCTGGCAGACTACGCACGACTGCGCTCGGAGGGGGCGGAGGCGCGCGTCGCTTTCTCCATGACGACCAACGGAACTATCGCAGGGCCTGAAGCGTGGGACCTAATGACGCTTTCGGACATGAACCCCGCCGTGAGTTTCGACGGGCTGCCGCACCTCCACGACCGGCATCGCCGCTTCGCCGACGGACTGGGCACCGCCACGCGGGTGCTGGAGACCATGCGGCACCTGCTGGCGGCGGGCAAGGAGTTCCGCGCTGTCATGGTCGTCGGGCCGGACAGCGCCGAACGACTAGGTAAAGCGATCGACTTCTTGCGGGTTTTCGGCGTCAGGCGGGTGGAACTCACGCTCGACCTCTGGGCGAACTGGCAGCCGGAGGACGTGGTGAGGCTGGAACAGGCGATCGAATGCGCCGCGCTGATGTGGGGGGCCGGGCTGCCAGGCCTGAGCGTGAACTGGTTTGACGAAAAGGCTGCGCGTGTCTGCGGGTTCAGCCCCGCCGGAGCCGCCCGTTGCGGCTTCGGCGACGGCGAAGTAGCCGTCGCGCCTTCCGGGCACCTCTACCCGTGCGAGCGGCTGATCGGCGAGGACACGGGCTCCAACCCCATGCGCCTTCCCGGCCACGCCCTGGACGGGCGCGACTTCCTGCGCCTCGGCACGCGCCCCGAGCGGCAGGCGGAGGCCTGTTCGGCCTGCTCGATGGATTCCGCCTGCAACACCACCTGTCCGTGCAGCAACTACGTGCGCACCGGCAGCCCGTCGAGGCCCGACAGGCTGCTGTGCATCCTGAACCAGGCCTGTATGCGCGAGGCCGCGCGCGTGATGGGCGAGTTGCATATGGCAGTGTCTTCTGAAACTCGGTAGCAGAGGGAGGAGAGGCGATGGAGAATGCGTCAAGGGAACGAGAAGATGCTGTGTCGGCGGCGCCGGCGCAGGGTTCCGTAAGCGATCAGCCGCCGGCAGGAGCGGGCACCACCCCGCCGCCGGACCCGTCCGGACCTCCTGTGGCCGCGGAAGGGCCGCTGCTCGGGGCTGTGGGATGGGCAATGATAGCAGTGGCGGCTGTGGGCGTAGGCTTCATGGTCATCGCCGCGCCTCTTGAGGAGGCAAGGGGTGTGCCTGCATCGACCCGCCTCAAGTGGCGGGAGCGGAGTGAAGAGATCGACGAGGCCATGCGCCAGGCCGAACTCGAACGCGCTGAGCATCTGGCGCCCGCAGGGTGGGCTGAGGAGCGCACGGATGAGTAAGAGGGAAGGTGGGGGGCAATCGCGGCCTTCGTTTGCGCGCCGCGCGCTCAGGTGGCTGGAACACTTCCTCGCTGCCTGCGGGGTCGTGCTTCTCGGCTACCACCTGTGCTTCGATCTCTCGGTCATGGTGTCGGGGTCCATGGCGCCCACTCTTCAGGGTGAGAGCGCCAAGGACGGCGACTGGGTGCTGACCGAGAAGCTCACGTTTCGCCTTCGGAGACCGCGCAGGTGGGAGGTGATGACCTTCCGCACCTCGGACGGCCTCCGGGTCATGAAGCGCGTGGTCGGCCTTCCCGGCGAGAAGGTCTCGCTCAACGACGACCGAACAGTGCTTGTAGACGGGACACCGGCGGAGCGGCCGCCATCCCTCGACCGCATCGAGTACCTTGCGGTCGGCGAGTTCTACGGAGGCAGGGAAGCGGACTGCGGTGATGGATACTTCGTGCTCGGGGATGATTCAAAGGACTCCTTTGACAGCCGCTTCGAGGGTCCGATCGCGGCGGGCCAGATCAAGGGACGCGCGTGGCTGGTCGTATGGCCGCCGGCGCGGTTCGGGCTTGTGAACCCGTGACTGCTCAGAGCGCGGGGCACTTGAGCATCACCCGTTCCGTCGTCCGCTCGGCTCGTCGCGTCCGCGTTACTCTTCCGAGGAGAAGCCGGAGGGGAAGATGGGCCCGATCTCGCCCAGCGCCGCCCTCGCCTCCTCGATGTAGGCGCCCACGCGCCGCCGCTCGCGCTCGACCACCGCCGGGTCCGTGGTGTACTCGGTCTTGCAGGCCGACACGGCCGGGTTGACCTTCAGCGCCTGCTCGGCGCGGTCCACAAGCACGGGCGAGAAGTCCGCCCGCTTCAGTTTCGCCACGTAGTCGCGCAGGATGCAGAGGTAGTCGTAGTCATCGGCGCCGTCGCGCATGTTCTCCAGCCGGATGCTGCTCCATGGCACGCCATCCGGCCCGGGGTAGAGGATCAACCCGTCGTTGTGGGAATACGAAAGGATGGTGTCGGGGCACCACGGCCGGTTCGGCCATTTCTCTTCAGGGGTGTTTCCCCGGATGTTCTCCTCGCCGACGCGCGTGGCGCGCCAGTAGTAGTACCCCGAGATGCCGTACTGGAAGAGTTGCCAGCAGATGATTCGCGGGTCGACGGCATAGGAATCGAGTTGGACGTTGGCGTGGGGCCCTTCCGGGCGGCAGCAGGAATACCATTGCACCTCGTCGCCCCGGGCCAGCCTCTCCTTGAGGGAATCCGACGTCTCGTCCGAGGGGTAGATCCAGACGCTGGCGATGTCCTCGAAGTATGGGGAGGGCTTGACGCCGGCGGTCGCGATCTTCGCCAGCGGCGTCGTTGCCACCAGCTTGCGCGTCGTCTTTGCCACCTCGATGTTCCTACTGGGCGGCCACTCGCTGCCGACGTATCGGTAAGCGATGTCCTCCCATCCGTTCTTGACGACCACGGGCCAGCAATGATCGTCGACGTGGATGTGCGAGACGCCGAGGTCCAGGATCTTCTTGTAGAACCATTCGTACCGCTCCTGGCTGGGCGTGGCTCCACCGCCCAAGGCATCGGTCGGCACGACGGGCGAAATCCCGAACCTTGCCAGCATGAACGCCGCCCTGAGAAGGATTTCAGCATGCTCCTTCGGGTCGAGCCAGTTATAGAACCCTCCCCACGAGCCGTCCATCAGCGTCCAGATGTTCAGGATGCGGCGCCTCGGCAGTGTGAACTTGAACACGCGAAGCTCGATGTCGATCTGCTGCGACTGCGGGCCTTCGCCTTCCACATCCGCATGAACCGTGACCGGGCCGCGGAACAGCCTGTACCAGCGTCTGTAGAGGCTCTTGTTGCGCGCGCGCGTATCGGGCGGGACCTTCAGGCGCAGCCAGATCGGCTGCACCGTTCCCGCGTCGACGTCGAAGCGCGTCTCGGCCGTGATGGGTTCCAGCGGGTCGGGGTACCAGCCCGGGCGGCTTATCTTGCCGGAGGATGGCCACTTGATCTCGACGTAATGCACCCTGGCCAGCTCGAACGCCTCCGCCGGTATGGGCGGACCCTCGATGAGCGCGTGCTCGATACCGCCGTCCTCGTCCTCGCTAACGGGGTGTTCGCTCACCTCCCAGGACTTGAGGTTCGATACCTCGACGCGGACGTTTCGCAGCCTCTTCTCGCCGGCGACGATGACCACCTGCCCGCTGATCCAACTGTTCATCGCGGCCGCCAGCTCGAGCGGCTTTCCCACCGGGCCGTCAAACGGCTGATCCCTGAACACCCTTTGCATGGACGATGCCGAAGCCAATGCGAATGACATGCGACTGCTCCTCTCGAGGCTATGCTTGCCGGTCTGACGCCGGGCCTGCGGCGCCGGCCGACGTAATCATAGCGGTGGATTGACACCCGTCAAGCGACTGGGTATACATGGGCCACGCGCCGTGCCCTCTAGCCGACGCGCGAAGCGGCACAGCGAAGCCGTGTCGCAGCACGGGCGGGCGAGGTGAACCTACCCCCGGGATGAGAAGGACAAGGACCGTGAGAGACCACAGGAAGCTCGGCACGATACAGAACAACGATGTCAATAACATCCTCCACAACGGTTCCGGCAAGGACATGACCGCCGAGGAGTACAGGACGGCCGTGGGACACGTGCTGGACGGCGGGCCGGACGTGCTGGCGCAGAACGTCGGGATGCCCGATCCCGTGATCTACCGCACCGATGTGGCGACGCCCTGGGACAAGCACATGGTCGAAGTCTCGTTGATTCGGCGCAAGGGGGTGAGGCCGGCTGACTTCGCCGCCGAACGCCAGGCCGACGGGATGGCCACCCTGGTTTCGGCCGGGACGGACCCGCTGCAACTGACGATTGATGTATGCCGCGAGCGCGGCGCGCTCATCCTGGCCAGCTATCGAATGAACTCAGAAGATTGGTACGAGACCACCTGGCAGCTCTCCGACTTCGGCCGCGAGCACCCCGACACCCTGATCCCGGACAGCGGCGTGCAGGACCCGGCCATCCCAGTCGTCTACGAGCACCGCATGAGGATATTCACCGAGGTCGCCCGGAAGTACGACATCGACGGGATCGAGTTCGATTACCGCCGTTGGTGCAAGATGATCTCCAATCCTCTCGAGAACCACTCCATACTGACGAAGATGGTTCGGGAGACGCGCCGGATGCTGGACGAAACGGCCCGAGAGAAGGGGCGCGAGCGGATGATGCTCGGCGTCCGCGTGGGGCCGTCCATCGACGATCCTCCCGGGACGGAGTACGAGGGCGGGGAGACGCACATCGACATGTCCTCGACGCAGCTCGGCCTGGACGTGAAGACGTGGATCGACGAGGGGCTGGTTGACTACGTGTCTCCCTCGTTGTTCTGGCCCTTCCTGCCGGGCGTTCCCAGGGTCGCCGAGTTCGTCGCGCTCACCGAGGGCAAGAACATCGGCATCTACCCCTCCGTCTTCGCTTTGCCGGCGTGGGCACAGGACGAAATATCCATTCCCGACATGACGGCGGCGCAGATCGATGACATGATGTGTCGGCATGGCGACGAGATATGCAACGCCGCATTGAAGTGCTACGAAGATGGCGCCGACGGGATCAGCACGTACAACTGGACCGGACACGTGCCGTTCAGCCATCAGGTCAAGCTGCACGGAACCCGGCAGACCATGTATCGAAGCAGCCTGCCTTTCCAGAACACGGAGCTTTTCGTGCACCGGTGTCTCACGGGTCCCGAAGCGCTGCGGAAGTGCCTCGGGCTGGAGCCGAGCGTCTTCCTGGATTGTGCGTGGTCGGCCTGAGGCGCCTTATGCCAGCCCCCGCAGAGGGTCCGGATGAATCCTCAATCCGCCGCCGTAAGGAGCATGGCATGACAGAAGGTGAAGGGGCCGCCCTGAGGATCGGGGACGGCCGGGACTGGCATTTCTTCAATGGCGACTGGGTGGACGGCGGAGGCGGCGCGCTCTCGGTGCCGGAAGATGTCATTCGGTCCGAAGGCCCGGCGATGCAGGGGCATCACTACGCGTTCTACCGCGCGGCCGCTTACGGGGACGTGACGTTGCGTTTCGAGTTCATGCAGAGGGGCCACACCGACCTCGGCGTCGTCCTGCGGGCCACGGATGAATCGCACTTCTACCTACTGCACTTCCCCTGCTGCGGGCAGGCGCGCAGGTCGCAGCACTTCTGGGCGGCGCTGTCGAGAATGGACGAAAGCGGCTGCCTGAAGTGCGTGAAGCTGGACATGGTGCGCCGCGTCCCGAGCAACATCGGCCAGTGGGTGCCCGTTGAGTTGACGTTGAGCGGCCCGCGGATCACCGCGCGCATCGGGGAGCATGGCCTTTTCGAAGCCGAGGACGACGCCTACCCCGGCCCGGGCTGCGTCGGCGTCTTCCTGTGTTCATTCTACGAGTCCGGCTTCGGCATCCGAAACGTGGTGGTCGACGGCGCGCCCGTCCCCGAGCCCCCGTGGCGGGAGGGCGTCCGCCAACCGACCAACTGGTTCTACCCGGTGCCAACTTCCGAAGACGTCTGGCAGTCGCCGTCGAGCCTGTTGCGCTTCCATGACGGCGAGCTGCTCCTGATCTACGGGGTGCAGGGGGAAGGCGGCACCGACAAGTACCCTGACGAGCGCGCCCGGCCAATCGTGCGCCACGTCCGTTCGGCCGACGGCGGCCGCACCTGGTCGCAGCCGGAAGAGGAAGTCGTCCTCGGGGGCGTATGGCCCACCAGGGGCGCCGCGCACCTGACCCCCGGCGGTCGGCTCATAAGGCTGTTTGACCAGGATGGGCGGTGGCTGACCGCTGAGTCGCCCGATCGGGGTCGCACCTGGTTGCAGCCGGTTCCCGTGGA
>CAZXDF010000311.1:0-5075 GCA_964639345.1 uncultured candidatus Brocadiaceae bacterium
GCACGGCATCCCCGGGGCGATTGAGCTGAAGGACGGCGACCTCCTGAGCGTGGACTGCGGCGCCGTTTACGAGGGCTATGTGGGCGATGCGGCGGTGACGATAGAGATCGGCGGATGCAGCGCGCTGGCCCGGCGCCTGGTGCGGGCCACGCAGGAAGCACTGGCCGCGGCCATCGACGTGCTCAGGGCCGGCGTGAAGGTGGTGGAGGTCTCGCGGGCCGTCCAGGAGACGGCCGAGGCCGCCGGCTTCAGCGTCGTCAGGGCCTACACCGGGCACGGCATAGGCAGGAACATGCACGAAGAGCCGCCTGTGCCGAACTTTGTCGGCCGAAAGGATCTGAAGTACAGCCCGACCCTGCCCAGCGGGGCCACTGTAGCCATTGAGCCGATGCTGAACGCGGGCAAGGAGGATGTAGTCGGTCTCCAGGACGGATGGACCGTGGTCACGAGGGACCACGGCCTAAGCGCCCATTTCGAACATACGGTGGCCGTCACCGACGTCGGGGCCTCCATCCTGACGCTGCCTTGAGGAACTTGCCGCATCGGACGAAATCTGCTATACTTTTCCTTTTCGCCTATACTGCTGGGATTATGGCAAAAGAAGAAGCGATCAGAGTCCAGGCCATTGTCAGGGAAGCCCTGCCGAACGCAAGGTTTCGCGTGGCATTGGAGGACGGCCATAAGATAATGGCCCACGTGAGCGGCAAGATGCGGAGGCACTTCATCCGGATCCTGCCGGGCGACACCGTTACGATCGAAATGTCCCCCTACGACCTGACAAAGGCCCGCATCGTCTATCGCGACTAGACATGTCGAAGGGCAGGCGGGCCGCCCTGGAACGGAGAGTGCGGAAGATGAAGGTGCGCGCATCAGTCAAGAGGTTTTGCGAGAACTGCAAGGTCGTCCGACGCAAGGGCGTCGTGCGAATCATCTGCACCGTCCCGAAGCATAAGCAACGACAAGGATAAGGACCCGAACGGGCGGACCTGCCCGCCTGCGGGAGGAGGGAGACCGAGATGCCACGAGTTCTGGGCGTCGACATTCCGGGCAACAAGCGGACCGTGGTGGCGCTGACGTATCTGTTCGGCATAGGATCTACGTCGGCCGAGCAGGTCTGCAACGTGCTGGGAATCGAATTCGACAAGCAGGCGCAGGAGTTGACGGAGGACGACCTGAGCCGTGTCGGCTCCTACATAGACAAGAACTTCGTCATTGAAGGAGAACTGCGGCGTCTGGAAGCCTCCAACATTACCCGGCTGCGCAAGATCAACTGCTACCGCGGGATACGGCACCGCCGCGGCCTTCCGTGTCGCGGCCAGCGCACGCGCACCAACGCCCGCACCCGCAAGGGCAAGAAACGCACCGTGGCCGGAAGGAAGAGCGTGAAGGAGGTGACCCGCTAGCGCCGGGCGCAGGCGTTCTCGTTTCGCCCGTCGCGATGGGTCCGATCCAGTCGAACAAGGGCAAATGGGCGTGGACCGCCGGAAGCTTCTTGACTATCTGAATAGCCGGGATGAAGACCTTCGGAAGATGGAACTTCTCGGGCCCGGCGGACAGGTGGACGAGAGGAAGTCCTCCAAGCTGGAGGAAGTTGCTGGTTTCTGCGCCGTCATACTTCGTTACGTGCAACGGCATCTGGCAAAGAAAGACTGCATACAGGTTCTGGAGCTCTCGTGCGGTAAGGGCTACCTTGGATTTGCACTGTGCGGGTTGTTGGAGGCGATGCTGGGAAAGGGCGCCGCACTCGTCGGCGTGGACTCGAATCCTGCGCTGATCGCAAAGTGCCGGGGAGTTGCCGAGGCGCTCGGACTGGAAAGGTGCGAGTTCGTATGCTCGCGGACCATTGACTACAGGAGCGATCAGCACTTTGACTTGGCGGTATCGCTTCACGCGTGTGACATCGCCACCGACCAGGCGATTGCCAAAGGCATCGAACTGGGCGCAGAGTTGATCCTTAGCGTGCCCTGCTGCCAGAATCAGATCCGCGGCCAGATCCGTCGCGGCCATCCGCTGACAGCAATGACGGACTTCGGGCCGGTGCGCTATCGGCTGGCAAACATGCTGACAGACGTTCTGCGGGCGCAGTTCCTGCGCAGCGCGGGGTATCACGTGGAGATGGACGAGATCGCCTCGCCGCGCCTGACGCCGAAGAACCTGTGCATATGTGCACGCAAGGTCAGGCGGCGCGCGCGCGGCCCGCGGGACGGCGACTACAGGATGCTGAGGGACATGTTTCACGTCCGGCCAAAGATCGAGACCTACTGTCCCGGCATATTGAGCGAAGACGGCGCGCCTTAGGACGCTGGCGACCCAAGACCCAGACCGCTGTTCGCCGGCCGCTGCCGGCGGCCCGGAAGGAGAGACCCGGAGCATGGCGAAGACCAAAGGGAAGACCAAACGCGTAGGCTCGCGCGCTGTGGCCCATGTGCGCGCCACGTTCAACAACACCAAGATCACCGTCACGGACCTGCAGGGCGAGGTATTGTGTTGGGAATCTGCGGGTTCGTGCGGATTCTCCGGCTCCCGCAAGAGTACGCCCTTTGCGGCCCAGCGGGCCGGCGAGCGCGCCGCCGAAAAGGCCAAGCGCATGGGCGTGCGTGAGGTGGACGTGAAGCTCAAGGGGCCGGGTTCAGGGCGCGAGAGCGCCGTGAGCGCCATGGAGAGCGCCGGATTGGTCATTCATTCGATTGAGGACGTGACCCCCCTGCCCCACAACGGCTGTCGGGCGCGCAAGCGCCGGCGGGTCTGACAAGGGCGGCCCCTGTGGGTCGTGCCACCGGCAGGGAAGATGAGCAGCTCGATTGACGCGACAGGAGAGGAAGGGAAAGCAGGCAACGCATGTCCAGATACACGGGACCCAAGTGCAAACTATGCCGGCGCGAAGGGCTGAAGCTCTTCCTCAAAGGCGCCCGGTGCCAGATGGCCAAATGCCCGATCGTAAAGCGCAGCAAGCCACCCGGCATGCACGGCTTTCGGCGCCGGCGTCCGACTCCCTATGGCATTCGCATGCGGGAGAAGCAGAAGGTCAAGCGCTATTACGGCATACGTGAGGCCGAGTTCCGTCGCTACTTCAGCACGGCGGGCCGGCAAAGTGGCAACACGGGTGAGAGCCTGCTCGTATTGCTGGAGCGGCGGCTGGACAACGTGTGCAAGCTGGCCGGCCTCGCCTGGTCGCGTGCCCAGGCCCGTCAGTTGGTGCGGCACAGGCACATCCAGGTCAACGGCCGCAGAGTCGACATCCCCAGCTACCAGGTCACCGAAGGCGACGTCATCCGCCCCGAGCCCACCGAGTCGATCCTGACCCTCGCCAGAACCAACCGCGAGCAGCAGGGACATCCCGAGACGGGTTGGCTGGCGATAAACGAGGCCGACCTGACGGTGCGCGTGGTCCGGATGCCGGTGCGCTCGGAGGTCATGCTCGAGGTTGAAGAGGGGCTTGTCGTGGAGTTCGCCTCCCGCTAGGCGAAGGCGTGGTGACGGACGGGGCTCGGCGCGCCCAGTGCTCGGTGAGCGCCGAGCGGGATCGTGCTGGTCGGTTTGAGATCTCTGACGGAGGCGATATATGGCGGCAAGAATCAGATGGCGGGGGCTGGAACTCCCTGTGCAGGTCAGGGCGAATCGAGAGACCCTGACCGACCGATACGGCGAGTTCTTGGCAGAGCCTTTCGAACGGGGCTACGGACACACCATCGGCAACAGTTTGCGCCGCGTGCTGCTTTCCTCGCTGGAAGGGACCGCCATAGTGGCGGTCAGCATCGAGGGCGTCCAGCAGGAGTTCAGCGCGCTGCCGGGGGTTCAGGAGGATGTGGCTGAGATACTTCTCAACCTGAAGGAACTTGTGCTGCGCCTGCACCCGGATGAAGAGCACACGGTGAAGATCGATGTGACAAAGAAGGGCGACCTGACCGCCGGCGATATCATCCCGGACCCGGATGTGGACGTCGTCGACCCCGCCCACAAGATCGCCACGCTCACCGAGGAGACCAGATTCGCCTGCGAGTTGATCGTGCGCAAAGGCCGCGGCTACGTGCCGGCGGAAGAGCATGAAGACCTGCCCAGGACCATCGGCCTGATCCTCCTCGACGCGGCCTTCTCTCCCGTGCAGCGCGTCTCCTACAGCGTCTCCGACACGCGCGTCGGGCGCCGCACCAACTACGATTGCCTGACGCTCCAGATATGGACCGACGGGTCGGTCAGCCCCGAGATGGCGCTGGTGGAGGCGTCGAAGATCGTGCGCAAGCACATCAACCCGTTCGTCGAATACTTCGAGCTCGGCCGGATGCTGCCGCAGGAGCAACCCGAGCCGCTCGCGCCCGTCAAGAGCGATGGGCCGCCACAGGTCGCCGAAAGCATGCTTTCGATGCCGGTGAAGGGCCTGGACCTGAGCATTCGCGCCCTCAACTGCCTCTCCACCGAGGGCGTCAAGACCGTCGGTCAACTCCTGGAAAAGCGGGAGGAAGAGATCCTGGCGATCAGGAACTTCGGGACCGTCACATTGGATGAGATCAGGGAAAGGCTTGCCGAACACGGGCTGGAACTGGCGTTGCTGGCTCCTGACGACTGACGCCAAGCCGGCCCCTGTCCGTGCGCCTTGCCGCACGCCGGCGCTCTTTCCTAAGCACCAGAACGGATCCCATTAGCCATGAGACACCGAAAACGAGGACGCAAGCTCAACCGCACCACCGCCCACCGTCTGGCGTTGCGCCGCAACATGGCCAAGGCGCTCTTGGAGCATGAGCGCATCATTACCTCCCCGGCGAAGGCCAAAGAGGTCCGTTCCTTCGTGGAACGGCTCATCACGCTCGCCAAGCGCGCCCTGCCTTACCAGGCCGCAGGCGGCGGGGCCGATCGCGCACGCTACCTGCACTACTACCGCCTTGCGCTCTCGAAGCTTCAGGACAAGAGGCTCGTCCGGAAGCTGTTCGGCGAGGGGGAATGGCGCGAGCAAGAATCCCTGGCCCAGCGCTACGCCGAACGTCCCGGCGGCTTCACCCGCATTATCCGACTCAGCGGCAGCCGCCTCGGCGTACCGGTCGGGGGCACACTGGGCGAGATCCCCGAGTTGAGTTACGAAA
>CAZXDF010000312.1:0-11038 GCA_964639345.1 uncultured candidatus Brocadiaceae bacterium
ACACCACCACCATGGTCGCCCCGATGGTGTCGCGGATGTGCAGGATCATCTCGTCGATCCCGGCGGCGATGATGGGGTCCAGGCCGGTGGTCGGCTCGTCCAGCAGCAGCACCTCGGGGTCCATGATCAGGGCGCGGGCGAGCGCGGCGCGCTTGCGCATGCCGCCGCTGAGCTGGGAAGGCATCATGTCCTCAGTGTCCCGCAGGCCAACCTGGTCCAGCTTCATCTTGACCATGATCCGGACAACGGGGTCTGCCAGTCGGGTGTGCTCCCTGAGCGGGAAGGCGACGTTCTCACCGACCGTAAGGCTGTTGAACAGGGCGCCGCTCTGGAACAGCACGCCCACGCGTCGACAGAACCGCACGTACTGATGGGCGGTCATCGAGGTGAGTTGCTCGAACTCACCGATGCGGATCTCGCCCCCCTTCGGCTCTTGCAGCCCCATCAGGTGGCGCAGGAAGGTCGTCTTGCCGCAGCCGCTCTGGCCCATGATGACGAGGATCTCGCCCGTCCCCACCGTCAGCGATATGCCATCGAGCACCAAACGATGGTCGTAGGCCGCCGAGAGGTTCGTCACGGTGATCATTTCGCTCACGTCCTTGGCCTCCCCCCTCGGGAGCGCGGTGGTCCTCAGAAGGCGCCGAAGATGGCGCTGGCAAAGGTGAGCACCGGGGACTGCTCGCGGTAGTCGTCCAGAAGCTTCTGGACGCTGTCGGCAGCGGTGGTGAGCTGATTGTAGAGCTTGGGGTCATTCATGAGCATGTGCAGGGTGCCCTCGCCTTCGGTAAGGGCCAAGACAGCGATGTTCAGGTTGTCCAGCAGCGGGATGAGCTTGTCGTAGGCCTCCGAGTCGGACATGAGGCGGCCGAGCGCGCTGGTCTCGAAGTTCTCGGATGCCTCGGCCAGCTTGCCCGTAAACGCCTTGACGTCGGTGGCGATCTTCTCGAAATCAGTGGCAAACTGGGGGTCGGTCAGCAGCTTCGCGAAAAGGCCTTCGCCATCCTGGAGTTGCGTGGTGAGTTCGTCGATCCTGCCGAATGCATCCTTCGCACTGGCAACCATGGTCTCCACGTTCTCGGACAGCTCTGGATCGTTCAGCAGCTTCGCCAGAACGCCATCGCCTTCGCGGGCCTGCCGGGCCAGGTCTTGAATCTCGGCGAAGGCCTCACGAGCGCTTTGGAGCGCCTCGTCCGCATCGGCGGCCATCTCCGGGTCCTTGAGCAGCTTGTTTAGCAGGCCCTGGCCATCGGTGATGTCATCGGTAACCGCCTTGACGCCCTCAAAGGCGTCATTGACAGAGGCCATCATGCCCTGGAGCTCCTCGTACGCCGCCCCGTCGTCGCTGGCAAATCTGCCGATGGTGCTGTCGCCCAGGCCGTCGGTGAGCTTCTTTATGCTGGTGGCGGCCGCGCGAAAGTCAGCCAGGGCGTCCTGCGCGTCCCCCATGGACTCTTCGGCCTTTGCCATGAGCTGCGCGATGCCCGGGCGCACCACGGTGTTCACTATCACCCCGCCCGGCTCCAACGCGGGCGCCGTGCGGTCCCCTGGGATTATGGTGAGGAAGGCTCCGCCGAAGATGCTCTTGACCTCAATAGCCGCCGACGCGCCCTCCCTGATTTCCACGCCCTCTCGGATCCACAGCGTTGCCTTCACGGGCAACGTGGTGGTGCTGGTGGCGTTCACCTCGAGGGATTGCACGCGCCCGACGGGCACGCCTGCAATCTGGACTTCATCGCCTTGCACCAGGCCCTGGGCGCTCTCAAAGGTCGCCAGGAGCGTGTAGCCCCCCGGCCGGACGAACCTCTCCAGATCCTCGATGTAGAACGTGGCCAGGGCGAAGATCATCAACGCCCCCAGCAACAGCATCCCGACGAGTATCTTTCTTCCCATCGCCCTTGTCACCTCGTTTGGCGGAATGCGGCGCGCGGGCCCCGCTCAGAGGGCCAGCAGCACCTTTTCCAGAAAGTAATCGGAGACCAGAACTGCCAGGATGGCGTAGACCACGCTGTCGGTCGTGCTGCGCCCGACGCCCTCGGCGCCGCCGCTCGTGCGGAACCCGAAATAACACCCGGTAACCGCCACAATGCCGCCGAAAAACAGGCACTTCACCATCGAGCGCCAAACCTCGGTCATGCTCATGCACTGGAAGAACTGCGCGAAGAACGCGTTGGGCTGCACGCCGACGTAGGTCCGGGCCACAAGCGCCCCGCCCAGCAGGGCCACGAAGTCGGCGTATATGACCAGAATCGGCAGCATCAAGAGGCACGCCAGCACGCGGGGCGTGGCCAGGTGCGCCACCGGCTGCACGCCCATCACGGTCAGGGCGTCCACCTCCTCGTAGACCTTCATCGTGCCGATCTCGGCGGCGTAGGAGCTTCCGATCCGCCCCGCAAGCAGAAAGGCTGTGATGACGGGGCCGAACTCCTTGATGATTGCGATGCCGATCAGGCCGATGAACTGCTCCTGGTTCAACTTGCGGAGCTGGTAGCCGCTCTGCAGCGCCAGGCTCATCCCTACGAAAAGGCCCAGCAGCGTGACGATGAGCAGGCTGCGGTTGCCCACCTCGTAGAGCTGCCGGAACAGGAGCTTGTGGCGTTTCACCGCGTAGCCCGCGTGCCGAAGGCTCTGCAAGAAGAGCGTGGCCACGTCGTAGCTCGCCGTGCACGCGCCGACCAGGGTGCTGCTCATCCCGACCTTCTCCCCGTTCCGGTTTCCTCTGCTCCCTCAGCGGCAGGCGTCGTCTTTTCCGTCGCGCCACGCCCGAGAGGTATGTAAAAGAGGCGCCAGCGGCGCGGGCCGTCCTCCTGCCAGGTGCGCTTGAGCAGGCCGAACAGGACGGACCATGACTTCTGTCCGTCCGCGCCGTCATCCCCAATGCTATCATAACTGACGAGGGCCGGCACGCTCAGGTACCGCCCCTCGGGGCCACGCTTGTGATGGTAGAGGCGCCACAAGAGACGCGTCTCCTTCTCCCCGCTCGCCCTGCGGTGGAACTGGAACAGGTCGAAGAACGCCCGGTAGTTCCTCTTGAAGCCCTCGCTTGCGTCGTGCCACCCGTGGGACAGGAGCCACAGGTCCCACTCGCCGTCGGTCTGCGCCTGCACGGTGAAGAGCGGCCACAGCGTCACCTTGCGCTCCTTGTCCACGGCGCCTTCATCCCCCTGCCGGGTGGAGGTGTAATGCCAGTAAAAGGGGGCCACGACGAGGTTGGCCACCCGGCGGCCGGGCTGCACGGTGTCAACGTCCCGCCAGACGATGGGCCACGGTATCCGGGAACGCGTCCACTTCCGGCCGCTCTCGCGGCCCCCGGGGGGATAGCGCGTGTGCCGCCAGTAGAACGGGAGTATCCGGTACTCGTCCGCCTCCTCCGAGCGGCTGAACTTGATGAGGCCGAAAAGCAGGCTCCAGCCCTTCCCCTCCTTCTTCTCGCGATTGTCGTAGCTCTGGTCGAACAGGAAGTAGCGCCGCCGGTGGGCCAGGAGTTCGCCGGAACTGTCGCGGACGGCTTGGTCGGCATAGAAAGGGAAGACCGAGACGTAGCGCCGCTCGTGCTGCCGCCCGGGAGGCCCCCAGGCCTGCTGGCCCCATCGCAGGAGGAACCAGAGCACGTAGTTGTGCTCGTAGGAACGCCCGTCGGGGTTCTCCAACCTGTCGCGAACGTAGAGCGGCCACAGGCGTAGCAGCCGGCGCTTTCCGTCCGGCGTGCCGCCCCAACTGAGAAGCGGCCACAGCACGTTATGGCGCTTGTACTCGCCCAGCCTGTAGTAGTTGTAGAGGGGGAAGGCAACGAAAGCGCATGTGTTGCCCATGAGGCGGTGCGTGACCCCGCCGAACGGCACGAGGGCGAAATACGGCCCCTCCTCGGGGGTTCTGCCCCAGAAGACAAGCGGAATGATCATCCCGTGGGTGGTCTTTTCGCCGGTGTTTCTGCGGGTGGTGGTGATGTGCTGGAAAAGGGGCCAGAGCCGCCACAGTGTGCGATCGTTCGCCCGGCTGCCCACCAGTCCCAGGGGCCAGAGGAACTGAACGCGGCTCGAGCCGTCCGCGCTCAGGCGCTCGTAGTTGTAGAGCGGCCGCAGGGCGTGGTAACTGCGGCCGGCCCCGCGCTCGAAGGCCAGCAAGGGGTAGAGCGCCTCGACCGTCGTGACCGGCTCGCCATCCTGGAGACGCGTCTCCCGGAACAGAAGGGGCCAGGCGTTCACCCGTGCGCCGGCGCATCCAACCGCCACGGCGCACCACGCCACGGCCACTGCCGCAAGGGCTTTTCTGTAGTCGACGCACGCCATACAAGAAAACCTCGAGCAGTGCCACAGAGCGCGTGAAGGGCCGTCGGCCCGGCTCGCCCCCGGCCGGTCGGCTCTCACTCCAACTCGACGGACCAGTAGGCTTCGTCGAGAAAGTGCTTCCAGGAATAGTATTTCTTGCGGCGCAGTTTGAGCTTGATCAGCGGGTTGTGAGTGGGCTCTGCGGGCTTGCGGATCAGGCGCATGCGGGCCTGCGGAGGCGTGCGACCTCCCTTGCGCTTGTTGCACTCAGTGCACGCACACACCAAATTCCTCCAGCTGGTGCCCCCTCCCATTGACAGGGGCACGACGTGGTCCACGCTCAGCTCCCAAGTGGACGAACGCTCGCCGCAGTACTGGCACCGGTTCTCGTCGCGAGCGAACAGATTGCGCCGGTTCAGCGTCACGCGCACCCGCGGGAAGCGGTCATAGAACAGCAGCCGTATGATCCTCGGCACCTCGATCGAATGGCTTATGGTCGAGACCCACTCGGTGCTCTCGTCCGTCAGGCCGCTCGCGCGCTTCAGTTCGCTGATCTCCTGCCACGTCCGGAACCCGTAGAAGTCAAAGCGACCTTCCGATACGTCGACCACCTCGGCCACGGCCTTGCACATCATGCAGAACGCCCTGCGCACGGAGGTCATGTCCACAGGGATCAACGACCTGTTGAGCACGAGAACACTGGCGTCCAGCGGTGACTCAGCCATCATCTTCCACCATTCCAACGGCGTTGGGATTCAGAAAACATACACCAAACTTTCCCTCCGCACAAGTCAAATCCCCCGAAAGCTCGCGCCGCGTGAGCCCCGGGGCTGGAAGCGGGTTTTTGACTTCGCAGGCCGGGACGGGCTAAGATGATGCGTCGATATGGCCCCGTCGCGCTCTCTGCAAACCGGAAGGCAAAGGGTATGGATAATCTGCTCAAAGCGTTGACGTTCAGGGACGGACTGATCCCCGCCGTCATCGTCGATGCATCGGACGGGCAGGTGCTGACCCTTTGCTACATGAACCGGGAAGCGCTCCAGCGCACGCTGGAGACCAACCTGGTGCATGTGTTCCGGCGGTCCAAGGGCCGCCTGATGCTCAAGGGTGAGACCAGCGGCCACACGCAGAGGGTGCGCGAGATTCGCCTCGATTGCGCCGGCAACAGCCTGCTGGTGGCCGTAGAGCAGACGGTCGCGGCGTGCCATGCGGGCTTCAAGTCGTGCTACTACCGGCGATACGATGCCGCCGGCGATGGCCTGGAGGAGGTCGAGGAGCGAGTTTTCGACCCGGGAGATGTCTACTGATTTGAGCCTGGCGCGGGATGATCGAAAAAACGTTGGCAACGGGGCACGCCAGCCAATATAATGGCGCTGGTGGCCGCGTTGTCGGGCGCCCGGGTCTGGCCGAGCGGCGAACAAACATGCGTGCAGGCCAACACGTGACAGCTGACAGGAGGGTTGCAGGAGATGGCAGAAGATTTCCTATCTGAAGCGGAGCTTATGGCGAAGTGGGGCATCCGCAAGGATGCGTTGGACAAGCTGGTCGAGAATGATCGCCTGCGGTCTTCCGAACGCGAGGGAGGGGTCGCTTTTTCGGGGGAGCAAGTCGCCGAGTTGGAACAGGCGGGCGATGGCGCCGAGTTCCTTGGCTATGACGAGGCCATGCAGGAACTCCAGGTCAGTCGCGACGAGCTTGAGGAAGTGATCGGAGCCGGCAGGCTGACGGAGTACAACTTCGGCTCGGGCCCGCGTGTCTCTTCCGCTGAGGTGCAGCGGCTTGTCAGCGAGAAGAAACCCACTGGCTTGGAGAAGCGGCCCACCGATGTGCCCATTCCCCCCGAGAAGGAAGCCACCCGCTTTGAAGGCATTCCTTTCGAGGCGGAAGCGATCGAGACCGAGGCCGAGCTACTTGTGGAACCAGAGGCGGAGGCGGTGGAGGAGGCAGGGACTGTCGAGGCCAAGGATGTCGGTACGGACCTGACGGGATTCGATTTCGGCGAGGAGCTGGAAACCGAACTGGGCGTGGAGGAAGAGGCCGAGGAGGTCATCGAAGTCGACGAGGCGGGGCCGTCCGAGGCCGAGATCGTCACCGACGTCATGGAGCTGGCGGAAGAGGAGTCAGCCGAAGAGGATCTGCTGGGCGACATCATTGAGGAGGTGCAGGACGCACAGATCCCCGGGGCCGACGAAGAAGACGTTCTCGGGACCGATGCGCTTGAGCTCGCCGGCACCGAGGAGGCGACGACCGGGCTGCTGGGCGAGGATACGGCGGAGCCGGAGTTTGGCGAGCCGGAGTTTGCCGAGCCGGAGTTCGGCGAGATGGATATGGCCGAGGATGAGGGCACCGCTGAGATCACTCAGCTGGAAGAAGAGGCTTTCGAGGGCGAGGACCTTGGTGACATCCTGATGGTCGAAGAGGAGGTCGAGGTCCCAGGCGAGGAGGGGGCCCCGTTCGTGGTTCCCACACCGATGGCGGCAGTGCCGGAAGCGGAGGTTGGCGGCCTGGTGATCGTGCTGCTGGCGGCGGCCCTGCTGGTGCAGGTGGTGGGAGGGATCTTCGCCATTGAGAATTCTTACAGCCCCGACCAGTCAAGCAGCCTGACGAGTTGGAACCCGTTCGCCAAGTAGTAGGCTGCGGCGCCTGGCGGTCGGTGTTCCGGGCGGTCGCGGTCAGACGTCGGCTGAAGGGCCTTTGCCTCCTGGGCGGAGGCTGGGCAGGCTTAACCTGAGGGTAGGTACTGCTGCAAACGTTTTCTTTGGGCTTAGGAGCAAGGTGTAACATGTATAGGATCTCTTGTCTCGCCCTGGTAGGAGTGTGTCTGTTGGCGCTGTCGGGCTGCACCAAGCTCATGTGCAAAGACCAAATCCGACAGAACAAGTCTCTCGTCGACACCATCGCCTCCCTGCGGGACACTGTGAGCGAGCGCGAGGTGGAAAGCCGCGCGTGGAAGGCGGAGGCGGACCTTCGGAATGGCGAGAACCTGAAGCTGCAAGCTGACCTGCAGAAGGCCATCGACGAGAAGCTGGCCGTGGATGCTCGGAATGATGATGTCCGGCAGCTCCTGGACGATGCCGAGGCAGCGAAGGAGGGGCTGCAGAGGCTGCTCGACACGCTGGGTCTGGGGCCGGACGGGACGGTCCGCATAGGCCCAGGCGGCGTCTACCTGCAATTGCCGAACCAGATACTGTTCGACTCCGGCAAGATCGAACTGAAGGCCGAGGCCCGGAAGGCGCTCGACGCGACGATCCTCGTCGTCTTGAGGGAGAACCCGGCACAGAAGATCCGTATCGACGGCTACACAGACGGCGTTCCCATCACGGCCTCGCGCTGGGAAGACCTGCACCACCTGTCGGCCATGCGTGCCCACGCGGTCATGAAGCACCTTGCCTCCAAGGGCATCTCGCCGGGACGCATGCACATAGCCGGCATGGGACCGAACGCGCCCTTGGTCGCGCCCGCCACGCCGCAGGACGACGTGCCCGAGAACCGGCGGGTCGAGATTCTGCTGCTGTCCGAATCAGGCCGCAGCCTGCTGGGCGACATCATGGATGCCTTCGACGAGTAGGGCGCGCGCGTGCGGTGGGGCGGAGCGGTTTGGCCATGTTCACGAACACTCGCTGTTAGGAAGAGCGCAAGTGCCAGGAGTGGTGAGACCAGACTGGTTCGGACGGGAACTGAGCGTCCTGCTGGTTGGCGGCAAGTGGGTGAGCGGCGAACTGACCGAAGTCGCGGATCACTATATCGTGCTCAATGGCGATGGCGGCGACGTGCAGATCATGGTGCGCGCCATGGTAGCGGTGCGGCTCGCCGGGACCGCGCCGCAGAAGTGACTCCCCCCGATCCAGGCCTTGAGAATCCGTCGCCGATTCTCCACGCTCTTCTGCTTCGTGCCGCAGGGCGGGGTCATTCAGCAGCCGGCGGGGGCGATACGCTTGCATTCTCCCGTCCATCCCCTACACTCATCAGTCCTCCCCACTTGAAGCACGAGATGATGTGACCCATCCGATGGCCGAACTCAATTGGAAACACTCGGGGCGTTTCTTCGCCGCAGCGTTCCTGATGGACTTCTCGGCGATGATGTTCATTGTCGCCCTGCCGTGGCTGGCCGCTTCGCACGGGGCCACATCGATCCACCAGGGCATGCTCGGCGCGTTGCGTGCGGGAATCTACGTCCTGTTCTGCCTCCTCGCGGGACTGCTGGTAGACAGATGGAACAGGAGAGCCACGGCGACCGTTGCCGCCATCCTCACCGCCGCGGCGCTGGCGCTGTCGGCGTTTGCGGGGAGCCTGTGGCAAGTGGGCGGCGCCACCATGTTGTGGGGCGGGATGCTGGCGTTCTTCTGGCCTTCGATGATGGCGTGGATGGGCGACTCTCACCCCCGGGAGCAACTCGGCCGCGCGACATCGCTCTTCAACGTGGGCTGGAGCATCGGCAGCACGGCCGGCGGGGCCATCGCCGGGTGGCTGTTTCAGCTCCACGCCAAGCTGCCGTTCCTTTTCGCGGCGATGCCGCCACTGTTGGCATGTGCCGTGCTCCGCGTGCGCACTCCGCGCGAGCGAACCTCTCCGGCCCCCAGGGTGCCGCCCGCCCCCAGGCGGGGGGACAGGCGGGGCCTGGCCGCCGGTTGGGTGGGGAATGGCGCCGCCTGCTGCCTCATCGGCCTCATGACAACCGTGTTCGTGGAGTTCGGGAAGGAGGAGCTTGGGGTAACGCCACTCCTGTTCGGCGTGTTCGTAGCAGCGTTGAACGTGGGCCGCACACTCGTGTTCGTCTCAGGGTTGAGGGGGGGCGCCCGGCTTCGGGACTGGCGCATATCGGCGGCGATTCAGGTCCTTGCGGCCGCGCTGGTGGCGACGGTGGGCTTTACGAGTTCGCACTGGTGGACCGGACTGGCATTCGGTGGCGTCGGCATCGGCGCCGGCGCGGCCTACTATCTGAGCCTCTACCGAAGTCTAGAGGGCGAGGGCTCCAGAGGCCGGAACGCAGGCCTGCACGAGGCCACGCTGCTCGGCGGACTGCTGATCGGGTCGCTGGGCGGGGGAGTGATCGCGCACGTCTGGGGCCTGCGCGCGCCGTATGCGGTGATAGGGGGCTTGGTCGCGCTGCTGGTGGTCGTGCAGGTCGCGCTGAACCTGTCCGCCCAGCGAGCCAACTGCTAACACCACGACATCACGCTTGCCACCGAGGACGAAGAGCGGGCCGGGGAGGCCCCCGCCGTCCACGCAGAGAAGGCACTGCTGGCGCGTGCGGAAGGCAAGGAAGACACAACGGCTTCCTGCCCACGGAATACACGGAATTACACGGAAGACGGCACAGCCCAAATGGAAGGCAACGAATTATCAGGAATGCAGGAGGTTAGGAATGCAGGAAGACGGCAAACGCAGAGATGAGGGTAACGGACAAGGCTTGGTGCTTGGTGTCTTGTCCCCATCCGCTGTCGTTTTGGTCGTTCTCCTCGCTTCCTCACTTCCTGCGTTCCTCATAAGCCGTTAGGAGTTGATTGTTCTTGTTGTCCGTGCGTTTCCGTGACTTCCGTGGGCAAGTCTTTAAGTCTAACGTTGTAGAGCTACGCCTTGTACTCACGGACCAGGTCCATGCAGCGGTTGGCCGCCTCCAGATCAGGCGCGCGGGAAACCTGGTAGAGCACCCCGCCGACCAGCCGGTGCTCCTGGAGCGCCCTGCGGAAGTCCTTGAACCCAACGCTGACGACCAGCGGCACGTCGGCGGTGCGCTGCCTGAGCTCGCCCAGAACCTCAAAGGCCGCCGGGTAACCCCTGTCGTCCCCGAGGTTGATCGCCTTCAGGCCCTTGACGCTCGATACGGCCTCCAGCAGGTGGCGGCCGTTGCCGTGGATGTGCAGCACGCCGCCGTCGAAATGCGAGAAGGTACCCTCCAGGACATCGCGCCCCCAGCGCTCGAAGTAATCGACGCTGGTCATGTGGAAGGGGTCCACGCTTTCGGATATGATCCGCCCGGGCATCCAGTGGACCATGTTGCTGCAAGTGCCGCCTTCGATGAGGGGCGCCTTCGAGAAGAACGCGTTCTGCACGCGCAGGTTCAGCTCCAGCGCGAACTCCACCGCGCGGCCGACCATCTCCGGCCGCTCGATCAGGTCCATGTAGGCCCTGGTCGCCCCGAAGAGCTCGAAAACGAAGTTGAGGCCGTTGATGAGTATAAAGTGGCTAATGCCGAACTTCCCGCGCGAACCCTCCGCGAACACATCGAGCTGGCGCAGGTAACGGCGCCACCACTCGCACTCCGGATCGAAGGCCAGGCGGTCGAACTCCGACCAGTCCTCGAGTATCGGGGCGACCATGGAAGAGATCCAGCCGATGCTCGCGTCGCAAAGGAACCGCGCGTCGCCGCCGACCAGGCCGCCGTACAGCCCCTGGTCCATCTCGGTGAGGTAAGCGCTGGGTACCGAGTCGTCGCGTATGACCGACCGCTCGCCGAGGTACGCGTCCCAGAACCGGATGCGTTCGCGCGGGTCGGGATACTCGCAGAATCCGCCCTCGTGCGTCCCTGCAAACTCCTCCAGCGTTCTGCTGGGCAGTTTCATCAGCGCCAGCACGATCTCCTGCGACCGCTCGACGTAGAGCCGCCGTAGCCTGTCAAGGACCTCATCCAGGTCCGGGCAATAGCTCAACACTGCACCCACTACCGAACTCCTTCCGCTTGGCCGAAGCCCACCAAACCAGGAGCCTACCGTCTCCGGCCACATGCTGCAACAGAAAGCGCGGAGGGGGAGCGCCTCGGGACATTTTCGATC
>CAZXDF010000313.1:0-5954 GCA_964639345.1 uncultured candidatus Brocadiaceae bacterium
TCGAAATGGCGGCATAGAACGCGCGGGCACGCCACAGCTGACCCCACCTCGGAATCTGGGCCCAGTAATAGTGCCCGCTGTCCTGGGCGCCGAAGATGAAGCCGACGTTGCCGCTGTGCTCGGGCTGCTGAAACTCGCACTCCAGGGTCACGTCGCCCAAGCACATCTCCGTGCGGATCGCCATCGTGTGCGTCCAGTAGTCCAGCGCCGGAGGACGAATCTCGTCCAGATCAGGCAGAAACTCCCAGCAGTTCGACTGCGGCAGGGAGCAGAACAGCTCCTCGCAAGGCGAAGCCAGACCCGCCCGCAGCACCCAGGCCGTCTCGCCACTGATCGCCCGGACGATAATGAGATGCTTGCCGGCCGAGAGCCGCCGGCTAGAGCAATGGTCGGTGCTGCCGATGCGGCTGTTAGCGAACTTGGCGGACCATGGGAAACCTCTGCGGTTGCCCGTCGCCAGCGTGTCGAAGACAGGTTCGCCGTCGATCCACCACTGCATCCACCAGTCGCAGCCCGCGCCAAAGATGACTTCTGTCTCGCTCTGGACTTCCATCTCGGCCATGGCGTAGGCCTGCTGCCCCGCCTCGTGCCCGCCGAAGAACGCGCTGAAATCGAGCGTGTCCCCCTTAATTGAGACGTCCTGGCCTTTGAGCGTCTGGTCGCCCACCTTCAGCGTTTCAGGAATCCCTGAGAGTTCATCCACCGCCGCATCAACCTGCGGGATTGCCTCCTTGTACCACTTGTAGTTCTCCTCGCGCGCCCAGTCGATCGCGGTGGTCTCCGCCCCGACGGGCCCGAAGACGCGCCAGCGGGCCGGGAACTCGACGGCCGCCTTTGCCTCTGACGGCAGGCGCGTCTCGCGCCCTTCCCGGTCCACAAAGTCCCACAATTCCTTCCCAATCCGAGTCAGAGCCATTTGCTTTCCTTCCGTTGGGAGAACTGCCTGCGCATTGCAGCAATTGGTGACGGGCGCGCCGCCACACGCGGCCCAAACCCTCCTCTAGCCGGGGTCTCACATATGCCGCTTCTGGCGCGGGACATCCTCTTGACCCCCACTGGCCAAGAGGCTACATTCTCCGGGATTGTTCGGCATTTGGCAATACGAGCGCCGAATGGCAGCCGATGGTGCGGACCGAAGGTGGGGTCCGCGGGGTCTGTGGAGTCCTGGCAGCGAGTGGCCCGGGAAAGGAGTCCGGCGCATGCTTTCGACACAGGATTTGGGCCGTGTACGGGTCACGGAAGAGCAGCTCCGGGGGTGCTCCCTTCATTGCCTGTTACGCTCTTGCCCATAAGCGTCTGCCATGCTACACCTTGCGCCAGGATACTGCAATACCTGACTTCGGTTTGCGGGGGCACCTATGAGCAGGCCAGTCGCGGATCGACTGTGTCCGAACGTAGAATGCTCCATGTGGGGCAAAGCGCCTCAGTTTCCGCGAGGTGTTCAGGGGGTGGGTGCTTTTCTCCCTTTCGTCGCGGCCCTGGTCGGAGTAAGATGGCGGCGTCAGGGACTCATTCGGCGCTTGGCGCTGGCGCGGTAACAGTTAATGGCGGAAGCATCCGGCTCGGGGCATTGTGGATCTTCTGGCCGCTGCCGCACCTGCATCGTGCGGTCCTCAGCGGGGTCGCAGCAGCGTGTTGGTCCAGGCGCGCCTGCCTCGGAAGTCCTCTATCTCCAGCCGCCAACGGCCAGCGTCGGCCGGCATTGCCAGTTCCACCTCAGTCAGGCCTTCCCCGTCGGCGGCCCATGCGTACGGACCCAATGTCGGCCCCACCAGCCACGCCATGCGCACAGGGGAGGTTCTCACGCGTAACGCATCGCCGGACGTGTGAATCGAATGGATCTCCGGGCCGCAGCTCGCGTAGAACTCTCCGCGCCGTATTGCGGCCAGGATGTTCTCGCGCGTGAGTTCCGGCGCACAGACCACGATCCAGCCGCCGTTCCAGCCTGGATACTCCTCGGTGATGTGCGCATCGTCGCAGGCGAAACCGAGCACGTCGAGATTCGCCTCCAGCATGCGGTCCCAGATGTAGTCGCTTCGTCCCTTGCCATTGGCCCACCAAGTGACATTGTTGTAGACCTCTATTCCATCGAAGTCGTGGCGCAGCGCTTCTTCGGCACTATTGCTCCACCACTGGGGGTGGGCGAGAATCGTGAAAATGCCGCGGGACTTCAGGAGGTTTAGGGCCTCGACGAACGGCGTCTCGCGGCCTATATCCTCGTGGATGCCTAAGCCCACCACGTGATAGCTGCCCCCGAGGGTGTCGGTGCCGTCGATCTCGATGCCGTTGAAACATAGCAGCGGCAAGCCCGGTTCCGACTCGATCGTCGCGGGATGCCTGTGGTCCGTGGCAAACAGGAAGGCATACCCTACGCCGGCATAGCGCTCGGCGAGTTCCCGGTAGCTGTTGCTGCCGTCCGAGGCGGTGGAATGGATGTGCGTGTTCCCCTTGAACCACGGGCCGTCGGTGTCGTAACGCGCTTGCGGCATGAGTCGCTCCGATCGCCTAGCATTGACTGCATGGAGGTAGTGGCCGACGACCGCGCGGCGGCGGGCTGAGTCGGTCGCCGCACGGGAAGCCCCAATCATAGAAGTATCTATCAAGCAGTGCAAGCAGAGGCGGACCGCAATGGTGTCAACCGGTCCGCCGCCTCAGTCAAGTGGCAGCTTTCGGCCGCGCTGCGGCGGGCAGCGGTGCGTTCCTGAGCGCGAGATAGTCCCGATACACGCGGGCGTAAGTTCCCGCATGGGCATCTGAGTGGGTGAAGCTCTCCCCGGGATGCCGGAGCGCCCGAGCGGCCTTCAGGAGGTCGTCGTAAAGCCCGGCCCCACGTCCGGCGGCGAGGGCAGTGCCCCACATGCCGGGCTGAGGCTGGCCGGGGCGCCGGAGTGGTCCTTCGACGACGTCCGCCAGCATTTACACCCAATCGTCGCACCTCCCTCCACCTCCTTAACGCACAGCCCCCCGAAAAGGTTCAAACCAATCCAGAAGCCTCCCCCTCCTACCGCACACATTGCAGAGGGGAGGAAGGGCGGGGGGAAGGCATGGCAGGCAAGATGTGCCGGTTCGAGCAGGTGCTGGCCTTCGACGAGAAGCCATGTATCGCCTTCCGGTGCAGTTGCAGGGACGTGAACCGAGCACCGACCGTGACCGGAACATCTCCAGACTGCGATATCATCAGAGTGGATAGACGCCCACGCGGCGGGCCGTCTCATAGGCCATGACGACATTGCGTGGGGGCGTGTTCACCTGGATGTTGTGGACGGGGTTGAAGACGTATCCGCCTCCTGGCGCGAAGATGCGAATCCGCTCTTCGACCTCGGCAGCGACTTCTTCCGGCGTGCCGAACGGAAGTGTGTGCTGCGTATCCACTCCCCCGCCCCAGAAGACCAGACGCTTACCGAACTGCTCCTTCAGCCACGATGGGCCCATCCCCGCCGCAGAGCACTGCACGGGGTTGAGGACATCAACGCCGGTTTCCACCAGCATCGGCAGGATGTTCGCGATCGACCCGCAGGAATGCTGCCACGTCTTCCACGTGGTATTCCGGTGAACCCAGTCGTTCTGAACCTTGTAGAAGGGAACGAAGAGGTCTTCGAACCACTTGGGTGAGAATAGTTCGCTCCGTTGTGAGCCGTAATCCGCACCCTCCAAACCCACGATGTCAATGTCCTCGCCGAGGGTACGCCACAGCCGTTCGAGATTCAGCAGCGCGGTCTCAGTGCGCAGCTCGAACAGGCGTCTGACATAGTCCTTATCGGTCGCGAGAACAACGAGGAACTCCGGGATGCTGCCGACCCGCCGCAGCCCGCATGAACCCCAGCACCCCAGCAGAAGTGCCTTGTCAGTCTCGCGGCGGAGGCGTGCAGCGCGGGAGGCAAGGAACTCCAGATCCTCATCCGCGATTGGATCGGTGGTCTTGCGAAGCTCCTGGATCGGAGGTGGTGTAAACGACGGGTCGAACGACATCCACTCCAGCACGTCGAAGTAATAGCCTTCCTTGGGCATTCGCCCGGCGACGGGCTCCTCGGGCCGTCCGCCCTCCCTCAGCAAGAAGTCGCCCCGCTCATCAACCTCCACCTCGAAATCGCCGGGCACGAGGACCGGCGTCCCATCGAAGAGACGCCACGGCTTATAGCGCTCGCGTTTCAAACCGAAGAACTGGATCAGCGGCTCGACGGGAAGCACGTCGACGCCGAGTGCCTCGACGACGTCGGCCTCAACTTCGCCGAGCATCTGGAAGACCTCGTAGACCTTTAGCGGATGCTTCTCGAGGCCCAGTTCCTCTCGCAACCCGTGGAGTGCCTGCGCCATGATGCCCGTCATTATCGTCCCGCCCAGGTCGAGCGGAACGCGATCGGGCTCCTCGAAGTTCAGCGCCTTCATGACTCTCTCGCGTGAGGTCATCGCATCCACCTGCCGAGGAATGACCGCGTGGGGAAGACCTTACCGCCGCAATGGGCCGCCCAGGGCCAGAACACACCTGCCAGCCCACCAGCATCGTCGCCCGATGAGTATAACACACGCCTCTTTCACCGGCCACATCCCGTCTCGTTTGGCGAGTACTGCGGGATTGCATCGAGACGATAGCCTACGGCCGAGGGGAGTCAGAGGCTTGCGCTTGCACCAACCTGACAAGACGGCTCCTCACGCCGTGGAACGCGCAGAGTTGATATGCATTGCCGAGGAAGTCTCGCTCAATGGCGAGTTTCGCCCCGGTAGAGGGCGCTCCGCACTGGTGACATGCGGCTGCGGATGGCTATTCTGCCTGATGCAGGGCAGTACAGAGCGCGAGAAGGATTGACAACTCCCTCTTGCAGGCGTACAGTGTATCCTCAGCTGAACGGGTCTTGGTTGACAAGTGTCATCTGGGAAAGATCGATTGCCTTGTCTGAAGGGATCGGAGTGGAGGAATGGGCGTACAGACAGGTGGGGCATTCGGGTCCAGTGGGAGGTTGTCGATGACTTCGCAGACAGCGGGACTGATCGTCGGGGGATTGATGCCGGCTCTGGTCTGGGGCGTGTACAACACCATGGTCAAGGCAACGACTCGCGCAGGAATCGCGGTCGGCCCCTTCTTGATTGCCGTCGGCATTGCGACAGCAGTGAGCGGTACTGCTCTGCTTTTCGTGATCCCTGATCGCTCTGTGTCTCTTCGGTCTGGTTCCCTTGCAGTGCTCACCGGCATCATATGGGCGGTCGCCGCGGGACTCGTTGCTTTCGCGCTCATCAGATTCAACGCAGCCATCTCACAGCTTACACCTCTCTTCAGCATGAGCGTCCTCGTTACTGTCTTGCTCGGTTTGGTTCTCTTTTCGGAATGGAGAGAGGTGAACGCTCCGAGACTCCTGGCGGGATCAGCATTCGTCGTCCTTGGAGCATTGCTTGTGTCAACATCGTGATCTCTGGAGATCCGGCCTGCTTCGTTCAGCCTCTCTGGCCATGTCAGCCGGCGTGGTCCTGTAAGTCCTCCCGTGTTCGGCGGCGAACGCAACAACCTCCTCGTCACGTTCTTAGATTGAGCCGCCGGTTTCCTGGATAACGCACCGGCACCTTGGGGTTTCGAAACCGGCACGGCTCGCCGCGCCGGGAACCCTGCCAGCCATGAGCAGTGGTGCGCTTCTTCCGACCTCGGTCAAGCCTTTGAAGTGGCGTGTTCGAGTTCCCTGTTTGTCGGGAACGCCGCTCATCAACGGAGCCTGGCATATCACGCGGACGCCAGCATCGCCCTGAAGCCCTCCTCAGCCATCTCCATCGCAACGCTCACCTCCTCATCCAGCTCCGTCGTCTCGAGAACCGGTTCAAGGTTTTCGAGCCACTCGAGACACGATGACCTGCCCCACGCACGAAGCAGCGTCTTCGCGTCAACCCCGAAATGATCACGGCAGCAATTGTCGAAGCCAGTCCATTCACATTTCAGCCCGACAGCGACTGGCGATAGGAAGCCCTGCAGA
>CAZXDF010000314.1:0-7263 GCA_964639345.1 uncultured candidatus Brocadiaceae bacterium
AGGTCGATGCGGCTGTGGGGCAGGGAGACCTCCTTGAACCTCACGCCGAGGGATTCGTAGGCCCTGCGCGCCTCTTCCAGCGCAGCGGCCACGTCCCGGTCCAGGCCGTCGCGGATGAAAAACTCGGCCGGCATGCCGAACGTGAGCCCCTCGATCGGACCGCCGAGTTCGCCGGCATAGTCCGGCACGCCGCGGTCGGTGCACGTGGAGTCGCGCGCGTCGGGCTGGGCGATCACGTCCATCAGCAGGGCCATGTCCGGGGCCGTCCGGGCGAAGGGGCCGATCTGATCCAGCGAGCTGGCGAAGGCTACCAGCCCGTAGCGGCTCACCCGCCCGTAGGTGGGCTTCATGCCCATGACGCCGCAGAGGGAGGCGGGCTGGCGGATGGAGCCGCCCGTGTCGCTGCCCAGCGCCAGCGGCGCCATGCCAGCGGCGACGGCCGCGGCGCTCCCCCCGCTGGAGCCGCCGGGAATGCGCTCGGGGTCCCAGGGGTTGCGCGTGACCTTGAAGGCGCTGTTCTCGGTCGAGGAACCCATGGCGAACTCGTCCATGGTGGTCTTGCCGATAAGGATCGCCTCCTCGGCCTTGAGGCGCTCGATCACGTGGGCATCGAAAGGGGGGATGAAGTTCTCGAGGATCTTCGAGGCACAGGTGGTGGGGGTGCCGCGGGTGCAGAAGTTCTCCTTGACGGCGATGGGCACGGCCGCCAGCCGGCCAAGCGGCGCGCCGTCGGCCAGCCTCCTGTCCAGCGCGTCCGCCTGCGCGAGCGCCCGCTCCTGTAGAACGTTGAGGAAGGCATCGACGAACGGCTCCCGCGCGCGGATGATGTCGAGCTGTTCCTCGGCGATGCTGCGCGCGCTGCGCTCGCCGCGCAGGAACGCGTCGCGAATCTCGATCGCCGACATGCTGTCCAGAGGCGCGTTCATATCGGGCGTGTTCGCACGGGGCAAGAGGAAAGAAACATCGCCGGGCCCCCGCCGCTTCACGGCCCTGGCGCCAGACGGAGGACGGCGGGTACGGACAATGCGCCGCCGCATTTCCGGAATTCCGCTCTCCAGCAGCAGCCAGCGGCTACTGCCCCGGCACGCCGCCGGCCGGAGCCGATGGGGTTACGGTGGACAGGTCGTCGCGGTTGAAGTCGGCGTGGTGGCGGTAGCGCCAGAGCCAGCCGCGGTCCCAGCGGCCGTTTCCGTTGAGATCGTGGTAATCTTCATCCAGGTTCTGGTCGAACTCCTTGTCGCCGTCGAAGTCGACCGTTACGAGTTCGTCCTCCAGGAGGAAGGTGCGCCCCCCGCCCATCTTGCGGGCCGTGAAACCGTAGAAGCGCAACATGATGCGCCCGGAGTCAAGGTCAAGCATGAGCCGGTCGGTCTCGACGCGCCCGAAGTCGCCTGGCAAGTACTTGCTGAACGGCATCACGCTCCACAGGATCAGGATGAACCCGGTGATGATGATCCCGCTGGCGGCCCCGCAGACGACGCCGCTTATGCGGTCTGCGATCTTGAAGGAAGGCACTTGGGAGGGGGTGTACTTCGTCTTGGCCCACATGGTCACCAGCATCGTGACACCGTAGAGCACGGCCAGCGAGACCGCCAGGAAGTTCTCGGGCCACGGGTGCCGGTCCGAGATGACGCTGCTGAGCAGGCCGGCAAGCGGCTCGAAAAACGTCATCGCCATGAGAAACGCCAGGAAGTTGCGCAACAGGCCGCACACGCTCGAAAAAGTATCGCTACGGTAACCGGCGTAAACGATCAGGGCGATCAGAAAGGGCGTTGCGATGTAAGCCACCAAGTGCAACTTCTCACCTCAATCTGTAACTGGCACTGCCGCTACTTGAGCGCCCGGCGCACCTCTTCGAGCGAGGTTACGCCCTGGCGGACCTTCAGCAGGCCGTCCTGGTACAGGGTGCGCATGGCGCCCTTGCCAGCGGCTTTCTGGACCGCTTCCGGCGTCACGCGCGTCCCGGCGACGAGCTTGCGGACGGCATCGTTCACAAGCAGCATTTCGAACAGCGCAGTGCGTCCCAGATAGCCGACGTGCAGGCAACGCTCGCACCCCACGGCGCGAAACCACGTGCCGGCATCCTCGGGTTTGATCTTCAGCTTGGCCAGCAGCCCCGGCTCGGGTTCGAGGGGCTCTTTACAGTCGGGGCACAGCTTGCGGACGAGTCGCTGGTTCAGCACGGCGGCGAGGGTGCCACTCACCAGGCCGGCGTCTACGCTCAGCAGGATCCGCTGCACCGCCTGGCCCGCGCTGGTGGCCTGCAGGATCGTCACCAGACGGCCACCTCGATCGGCGAACTCAAACAGCGGCTTGCCCATGAAGGTCCTGGTCAGCTCGTCCACTCCTATGACGTTCGGCTCCAGGCGCAGCACGTCTGCAAACGCCTTGCGGAACGCCTCCTCCGAGTCCAGGTCTACTTCGTGCCGCGCCACATGCTCTATCGTGTGCTCGGCCGTCTTGCTCATGGTGAGCACATCGGTGGTGAATATGTCGACCGCGCCGATCGCCGCTTCGAACGTAGTCGTCCGCCCGGAGCGGCGACGTCCGCTGATTGCCACGACGGCGCCCTCGGTGCCGAGGACAGTCGAGAGCTTCTCCGCCATGGCCTTGTGCATGCCCACCGCGGCCAAGCCGCCGCTGTAGAGCTCGGCCGTCCAGTCCGGCAGCTCCAGCACGATCGCCGCTCCCCTCGGTGTCTTGACCGCGCGCACACCGACCGCCACTTCCTCCCCGCCGGGCAGGAACGCCGTCACCCGAGCGGCTGCTTTGCTCTTCTGACCAAGCTGCGCAAAGCGGGCCAGAAGGCCAAGCGTCGCCGAACCCAACTCGCCCGGCAACACCTCGACGTTATGCGTCACCCCGTCCATGTTGAGCTGCACCGCGTAGCCTTCCTCGACGGGTTCGATGCGTGCGCTCATCGCGTGGGTCACCGACGCCCTGCCGATGATGTCCCCGAGCACCGCCGCCGGCTCGGCAAGGCCGTCTGCTCCGGCCAGGTAGGCGGCCAGGGACTTCTGGGCCTCGTTGACCAGGTCGACCGTCAACTTGGCCTTTCGCTGCCCTTCCCCGGGCCCGGCATCGGGCAACTTGCCTGCCACCCGCTCGGCGCGGGAGCGGGAGAACAGGCGGAACTTCTCCGGCACCACTTCGTTGCGCTCCCGCACATAGAGGCCGAACGCGGCGCCCACCCCGGCCAGGAGGGCGAAGCCAAAGGCCGGATGAAGCAGCACCATGCACAGCACGCCCAGACCTCCGGTTCCGAGCAAGATCGTGGCCCATCGCTGGAAGTTCAGTCCGTTGCCCGTTGCATCCTCGCAGACCCAACCGGTCGCGTACAGCCACGCGCCGATGCACAGGATCACCAACAGCAGCCAGAAGATGTTGAGGTAAAGGCCGCTCTCCTCCGCGACCTGCGCCGCTACGGGTCCGCCGGGCTCCTGCGCCAGGACGTCGCCGGCCATGGCGCCCGCCAGCATCGCAAGAAGCGCCGGCCACGGCACTCGCCAGCGAGGACTCCCGCCCGGGAAGCGACCGCCAGATGGGGTTGATTGCGCTGCCACAACGCTCCTTACTTCATGGTGGACGTGGAGATGTCGATGCCCTTCAAAGCCCGCTCCATGGCCTCCTTCTGGGGGGCGCACTGGCGGGCGATCTTCCTCTCGATGAAGTCGCTGTTGACCAGGTCTACGTAGGACTTTGTCCAGCTCTGCATCCCTTCGGCCTCGCCCTCCAGTATCAGGTCGCCGATGCGGGCGTCATCACCGTCGTCGATGGACTTGCGGATGGACGGGTTGCAGAACATGATCTCCATCGCCGGCACGCGGGGGAAGTCGGGCCGGAAGGATGGGATCAGCCTCTGGCAGATGACCGCCTGGAGATTGATGCTCAGCGAGTGGCGTATCAGGCGATGCCTCTCGGGCGGGAACAGGTCCAGGATGCGCCCGATCGAGGTGGCCGCGCTGGAGGTGTGGAGCGTGCTGAAGACCAGATGCCCGGTCTCGCAGGCGACAAGGCTGTGCTGGCATGTCTCGTCGTCGCGCATCTCGCCCACCAGCATCACGTCCGGGTCGGCCCGCACCCCGGCCCGGATCGCGTCGGGCCAGTTGCCGAAGTCCAGCCCGAACTCCCGCTGGTTGATAATGCTGAGCTTGTCCTGGTAGACGAACTCGATCGGGTCCTCGAACGTAAGGACATGCTTGGCCAGCTTCTGGTTCATCATCTCCAGCAGGCAGGCCAGCGTGGTGCTCTTGCCCATGCCCGTGATCCCGCACACGAGCACGAGGCCCTGCTCATACCCTATCAGCCGGGCCAGCGAGGCCGGTAGGTTCAGTTCCTTGAGGCTGGGGATCTCGGTCTTGACCAGGCGCGCGACGACAGTTATGCGGCCGCGCTGCATGAAAACCGCCACGCGCACGCGCCCGCCGTCGAACTCATGCCCGATGTCGACGTTGCCGACGGTCTCCAGGTCGCGCATCCGATGCTCGCCGATCCACTCGCGCACCAGGGACTCGATCTTCTCGGCGCTCATCGGGCTGGCCTTGGTGTGGCGCAGTTTCCCGTCGACGCGGTAGATCGGGGGACTGTCCGCCTTCAGATGCAGGTCGCTGGCGCCGATGGTCGACATGTGCGCGAACAGCCCGTTAATTCGGGGCTCTGGACCTGATTTCGCCATTCTTCGCAATCCCCTCGGAAGGGAACGAATCGCCCGGGTCGCGCACGCCTGCGAAATGGAATCCTCAGCCTGATTCTATGCCCACAGGGTGCCCACTGTCAAGCGATGCTCCGCTACGGCTCCGGAGCCCGACCCCGCCCGCAGGAGTCGCACTCCGCCTTCCCCCGGTTCCATCGCCATTCTACCGCGCTTCGGCCGGTGGCCCCAATCGCAGGCGGATCGTGCCGCTGCCTCTTCGCGCACCTTGACGCCTCGCTGCGGCAGGGCTAACATGAATTGGAGGCTGTGATCTGTGTGGCACTCGTAGGGGATATCCCAATGAATACGCTGCCGACCATTGATCTCTGCGGGAAGAAGGTGACGCGGCTCATCTGCGGGGGCAATCCCTTGAGCGGCTACTCGCACGTGTCGGCCGAACTCGACCGCGAGATGATCGAGTACTACGACATGCCCAGCATCCTGGCGCTCTGGGACGAGTGCCGGCGGCGGGGGATCAATACCTGCCAGTCCCGCGGCGACCGCCACCAGATGCGCGCCTACCTCGAGCACCGCCAGCGGGGCGGGCGGCTCCAGTGGATCGCCCAGACGGCCTCGGAGTTCGCCGACATCGGCGCGAACGTCGCCGAGATCGCGCAGTACGAACCGATCGCCATCTACAACCACGGCACGCACACGGACAACAGTTGGCACCTTGGCAAGATCGATGAGGTGCACGACGTCGTGAAGGCGATCCACGACCAGGGACTGCCGGCCGGCGTGGGGACCCACATACCGGAGGTGCTGGAATACATCGAGGAGAAGGGCTGGGAGACGGACTTCTACATGGCCTGCCTCTACGATCTGGCCAGGAGTTACAAGTCCGCCCCGGCCGTCGAGCAGGACGCCTATGCGAGGGACAAGTTCCCCGTGGAGGATCCGCCGCGCATGATGTCGCTCATCCGCGAGATCGACAAGCCCTGCCTGGCCTTCAAGATCATGGCCGCCAGCCGCAACTGCGCCACGCCGGAGGCGACGCACCGGGCCTTCGGGGCCGCCTTCGACGGCATCAAGCCCGGCGACGCGGTTGTGGTCGGCATGTTCCAGAAACATAGGAACCAGGTGGCCGAGAACGCCGCCCTCGTCCGCGAGGTCCTCGGCTCACCGGCGACGGCGTGATTGGAACGCCATGTTCAGCGAGGAGCAGCACAGGCTTGATGTCGGGGGGCGCGAGGTTCGGGTGCTCCTGCGCACGCCTTCGCACTCGGCGCCGCACCGTGCACTTCTGATCAATCTGACAGGCGACTGCCGCGGAAGCCTCGACGGCGCCCCGTATCGCATCGTGCCGGATGCGTTACTCAAAGCCGGACACCCCGTGGCGAGCTTCGACCTGCCCAATCACGGGGACCTCGTCGATGACTACGGCGCGGGGCTTACTGGCATGGCGGCGGCGCTTGCGGACGGGGTCGACGTGTTCGGTTTTGCCGCCGCCTGCGGACGCGCAGTGATCGACGCGTGCCTCGGCGGTGGCCTCACGCCGGCCGAATCGGTCATGGTGGCGGGCACCTCGCGCGGTGGGCTTGCGGCCCTGCACGTGATGGCCGATGATCGGCGCGTGTGCGCCGGGGCGGCGCTCGCGCCCGTGACCGAGCTGTCGGCATTGAAAGAGTTCAGTTCCTTGGCAGGAACTGAGATCGTCAGGAAGTCGTCTGCGATGGCACTGGTGGAAAAGCTGGCGGGGCGAGTGATATTCCTGGCGATCAACCGCTCGGACCCGCGCGTCGGCACGGAGCATTGCCGGGAGTTCCATCAGGCACTCGTCAACGCCGCGCCTTCCTCGGAGACGACGATGCTCGAGGCGGACGCCGAGGGTCACCGGCCGCCGGACTCCATCTATCAGGAGGGTGCCCGGTTCCTGCTGGAGCACGTTGGCACAGCAGCCTGCCGCGCGCCTGGAATCACGTAGGGGCACTGCATTGAAGCTGGAGCTGATCACCGCCGAAAGCGAGCCGTCGCGCCGGCTCAGGAGGTGGCGCCTCATTCAGTTCCCGCAGCTCACCATGCCGCTCATCGCCGCCCTGACGCCCCGCGACGTGGACGTGCACCACACCGACGAGATCGTCGAAGATGTGGACCTCGACCGCGATGCGAACCTGGTCGGCATCACCTGCAATACTCCGGCCGCCCCCCACGTCTACGACCTGGCCGACGGGTTCCGAAAGCGGGGGCGCACCGTGGTGCTGGGCGGCCCGCACGTGTGCGTGCTGCCTCAGGAGGCCCTGCAGCACGCCGACGCCGTGGTCGTAGGCGAGGCCGAAACGGTCTGGCGCACGCTGATCGATGACTTCCGCACGGGGCGGCTCCGGCGCATCTACCGCGGCGCACCCGCCGACCTAAAGGGCCTGCCCCAGGCACGGCGCGACCTGATCGTGGGCAGGGCTTACGGGCGCGGCATCATCTTCGCCACCCGGGGCTGACCCCTTCCCGCTTCTTGTGCCAGTTGTTATGAGAGAATTGGATGGGGTTTCCTCGCTGGCTGGTCTGGAGGGAGGGGCGGAGCCCCGACCGGAGGACCAGCCAAGGACGCGGCGAACGCCACAGGCGTACGCCAG
>CAZXDF010000315.1:0-6642 GCA_964639345.1 uncultured candidatus Brocadiaceae bacterium
CGGTCGCTTTCAACAGGCGAATGGCGTTTCGGGCGCGCGTCAGCGTCGCGAAGGGGCCGTCCCGTCCGTCTGCCGCCGGCGCGGGGAGGCTGCCGGACCAGTCGTCGTTGCCGTCTGTGGCCACGAAGAACGTCTTCACAGCGTCTGTCCCGCATTCGTTCCGGGGGGCAAGGGCATCTGTCATCGTCGCGCTCCATCAGGGTAATAGACACGGGTTTGCTCCGGCGGCGTCATTCGGACTGACGGCTCGCCGAGCGTCCCAAAGGATGCTTCCGTCACGGACTGTTGTTTCGCAGCCTGTCTGAGTCCGGGAATGTTACACGAGTTCCGACCAGAATCAAAAGTACGACGGCCCGATTCGTTATCTGAGTTCCAGCCGCATCTCACAACTGCGGGCCTGGTGCTCTGTCAACCTTGCTTTGACCAGTGCAGTTGCTGTACCCCCATGGGTAGCGCCGCCGTCTCGGCGGCGACGGAGGCGAGACGCCCGTCCAACGGGCGCTTGGAGCGCCTCCGCTACCCCGGGTGAGCGGAACTCTTCGACCCGTCATGTCTGCATTGACAAAACACTAGTCGCTGCCGACTGCCTGGTGGATTTCATCCAGCCAGATCACCATTTCGGCAGAGGCATCGTTGTTGATGTCCTGCGGGGTGGGGAAAGCCCAGTACCCGTCCTCTGACTGCGCCTCGATGATATTATCGCCGACCCGAACCGCCATCTCCCGGTACTTCTCCTCGCCGGTCACGGAGTAAAGCAACGAAGCAGCCCAGCCGACTTTGCCGGCGCGCAGGCTCTTGAAATGAAAGCCGCTCGCGCCCTCGGCAAGCCGCATGTACTCCTTGGCTAGGTCAAGCCACTTCGTCTCTCCCGTGAACCGATAAAGGCACGCCAGAAACCCTCCGGCGATGCCCGGATTGAAGAAGAACTCGTCGTGCTCGGCATCCTGATTGAGCAGGTATCGTATCTCGTTTTCGGGATCCGGTTCGGTGACGAGGCCCGACGCGCGGCTGCAGACGCCGAACAACTGCTTGGGATAGTTGGGCTGGGCGTCCATCAGCCGCTCCATCCAGCCGGCGGCCGCGCGCGCCACGTCGACCCTGCCGGTATGCAGCGCCGCCTGAGCGCTCCCGCTGACGACCCAGAGGTCCTCTTTCGTTGACGCATCGCGTTGGTCGTAGCTCGAATAGAACCCGCCCGTGTCCGGGTTCCAGAAACGCAACAGGAACCCGATCGCCAGCTCGGCGATATCGTACCGCCCGATCCGATGCGCGCCGGTAATGAGCCAACTGTTGAAGTACGCGTACGCGTAGGAAAAAGGATCGGTGGCAGGGTCGGGTCGTGGGACGAAGTCGCCATCCGGCGTCATCCCGTTCCTGCGCACCCAGTCGAGCAGGCGGCTCGCGGCATTGCTCCGCCCGCAGGCGAGGAACGCGCGCGGGAGCTTGTAGTAATCCATCACTCCCAGCTCCGGCGAACCGAAACTCCCGTCAGCCCTGACCTGCTGGAGCAAGTACGCGCAGCCCTTGTCCCTGGCATCCTTGAAGCGACTCATCCTTCCTGTCCCCTTACTCAATGTTCTCCTGTTCCGACATAGGTCTGTACACTTCCGGCGCAGACGTTCCTACAACCTGTTCCTCCAGAAACTCCTTCCATGTCGCGTGAGTCCAGCAGGCGCTCGCCTCGACCAGATGGTGATTCGCCTCTTCATAGTTCTTAAGGGCATAGAGCCGCATCGCCTCAGCCAGCCCTTCAGCGCATTGCTTGAGAAGCTCGATGGCCTCCGGGCGCTTGAAAACGCCTTGTCGGAGGGCCTTCTCCGGGATTGATTTTTCCGCAGTGAATGTCCCGTTGGTGAGATTGAAGAGATAATTCTCGAGCGGGTTCCATGGCTTGCCCATGTAGGTGAGGAACTTTTCCTGATCGCTCGCAAAAGGTTTCCGCTCGGCCGCGTCCTCCAGTGCCGCGTGTCCCATCTGCGCGCCGATGTATCTCGCCTCCTTCAGCGCCTCATCGTAGTATGCCACGTGCACCGGCAGTTGAGCGACGTATCTCAGCCCGTAGATGAATGCCCAGCGGCAGGTGGCCTCGATGGCGACGTGCTGCATGCCCTGATTCGACGCGCTGGCGAAGGACGCGAACGGCATGCCCGCGATCGCGCCGCTCCAGGCGAACGGATACAATCGCTCCATAAACAGGTGGCACATCGCGCTCGCCCCCCAGCAGTGAACCGGGTCGGCTATGATAATACCGTTGGCGTCCAGGAGCTTCCGAAACAGGGCGCCCTCGCCCTTCTGTCCGAGATCATCGTTCTGAACGCACATGTGATTCTCGTCACGGATGCAGGCGAAACAGCTCTTGCACGGTCCGAAGGAGTAATCATGAAGATGCACGTGATCGATCTCTACGCCATCGACACTTTGCGCTCCCTCTTCCGCCTGCTGCAGGAGGCCTCCCGTGAACCCCTTTCGTCGTCCACTGCACAGAACAGTCAAGATACTTGCCATGCTGTTCCCCTCATTGACCTTGCGGTCTTGAACGCAAAGGGTAGGGGCACGGCATGCCGTGCCCTATCTTTCGCCGTTGCCAGGACTTCGGGCACGCCATGGCGTGCCCCTACAGTTCCATTCGTAATCGGAACATCAATAGCAACGCATGAGATGTTCTCTACCAGGTCGCGAAATCCTCGAGGAATGCGACCACCTCGTCGACGACGGCGTTCAGCAACGATTCGCCCTTTTCCGGCGTTGAGTGCTGCGGTCCACCCATCGCTCCGGTCGGCGTCCACGTCGTCAGCCGCTTCGCGACATTGACGCGCCCGCCGTTCTCGCTGTGGAAGAACGGCGAGTCAACCAGCGGCGGACTAGCCGTGACCCGATCCATGCGCACTATTTCGCCATGCAGGAACAACATCATCGAGGTCTCGTATTCACATGCGTGCGACACCTGCTTCGTCCGCATCCCGTGGCGTTCCGCTGCCATCGCCGGCCCGGCTATGGTCCAATAGGACGAGAGCGCGATCCACATCTCATTGCACACGTCCGACTCGTTCGCCAGTTCCGTGATTGCCTGCGTCCCCGGCGTGACATTGCCGCCGTGACCGTTGAGGAGAACAACGCGCTGGAAGCCCGCCTTGGCGATTGACCTGACAAGGTTCTTGATGACCAAGGTGAAGACGTGGTTGGGCACGCTCACGGTGCCGGGGAGGTCCAGATGATGATCGGATGCACCAAGCCACAATGTCGGCAGCAGATAGATCTGCTCGCTGAGTTGTGCCTCGACCCGTTCCGCCACGGCGCTTACGAGATAGGTGTCCGTCAGCAGCGGGCCGTGGGGGCCATGTTGTTCCATCGATGCCAGCGGAACAACGACCACCTTGTTCTTATCCGCCTGCTGAATATCCACCCAGCAGTAATCGCCGTAGTGCATGGGATTCGGTTCTCCTGAATGATGGTGGCTATCCCAGTCGGAACACTATACTCCGGTTCCACGACGTCGTCAATGTGCCAGGGACTGCGCCATTGTGCCTTGCCATTCGGACGCCCACACGGCCCCATTCCGGCCCTCATCCATTGTGCGTCCCACCCCCAGATGGCCACGATGCCCCCAGGAAAGCTCGGGGATCCAACGTGCTATACCAGCGCATAGCCACCACGTAGCGGCAATGGGTCAATGCGGGCCCAGTGCTGGGTTGAAGGCGGTTGGCCGCTGGCTGAACCGGATTGAGACGGTCGTGGTGCGAAAGGCCCGCGCCAGGTCGCGCGCGCGGCATTCCTGTCCGGCGGGCTTGACAAAGAAGCTCGTCTTGACTACAAGGATGTGGGCTGCGTTTCTTGCCTTTGTCCGTAAGCCGTGGTTCCCAGAAGATTGATGCGCTCCCCTGAGAGGATGGGTAATGAGTAGCGGAGGAGATGTCGATGACCGATGCGGATAGTAGTGACGTCGTCAAAGCAGCAACGCCAAGCGCGACGCGCCCTGGCGCGCCAACGGTCGGTGCATCTACGGCCAATCCTCGCCCGAGCCGGTGGGATCACGAGTACACGTTCGGCCATACGGTCCCGTTCATGGAGCAGTATCACCAGGGCACGATGGAGATCCTCCGCCGGCTCAAAGGCGAGCTGGGGCTGATCGGTGAGCTGACCTCGCGCGCGGCGAGCGTGATCCGCAGCGGCGGGACGGTCTGGACGTCGATGACCGAAGGCCACATGCCGCACTCGGAGCACAGCGAAACGCGGCGCGGCTGCCCGGGCATCATGAAGGACCATACCCGCGACGAGTTCGACAGGCTTAAGAAGGGCGACATGGTCTTCACCAACTTCGGCAAGCCGGAGGTGCTTGCGGCCCGCGAGCGCGGCGTATACGTCGTCTGTGTGACCGTGAACTATACCAACAACGAATACCGGCCGCCGTGGTTCACTGCTGAGAGACATCGCCATCCGGACGGGCTAGTGCTCAGGGATGTTTCCGACGTGATCCTGCACAGCCATCTGCCGTACTGGGGGGGGCTGGTTCGCGCGCCGGAAATCCCCGAGTTCGCCCTCTGCCAGTCGACCACGACCGGGTCCGGCGCGGTCCACTGGATGCTGAACGCCGAGATCGCCAGCAAGCTCGCGAACGAGCAGGCGAAGGCGATAGACAAGAGCGCCGAGTACCTGCGTGTTCTGACCGAGCGCGTCGAGCGGGTTGCGGGGCACATGGACCGCATCCGCGAAGTCGCCGTAACGATGGCCCACCGCATCCGCGCCGGCGGCCGCTGGTTCGTGCGGAGCATCGAGCACCCTGGCCTGGCCACCGAACTGCACGGCATCGCCTCCGGCCCCCGGATGGTCAACTGGGGCGACTGGGACGCGACGAAGCAGCAGAACGTCATGCTGATCGGTGCGATCTCGCCCGCGCACCGGCCCGAGGTGGAGCTCGCGCGGGAGAAGCAATTGGAGGGCGCGTACGTCGTTGCAATCGGCCCCGCTTCCGTGCTCCGCAGCAGCTCTGCTGCGCAGGATGCATCGGTAGACGGCGAAGTGCCGCCCGGGCGGCTGATTGACGTCGCCGATGCCGGCTTTGACAGCCTCTCGCCTGAATCCGGCGGGGTCATTCGGATCCCCGGGCGTGAGGAGACGATCTGCCCGACCTCGGGGATCGTGGCCAACGTCATACAACAGATGCTCTGCGCCCAATGGGTTGATGAAATGGTGCGGCGCGGTTCGGTGCCTTACTTCTACATGGGCCACTACCAGGAAGGCGGCTTCGCATACAACGCCGGCGTGAAGCCCTTCTTCGAGTTGCAGGGGTTCTGACCGCCACAGCCCCGAGGGTCGATTCGGCGGTTGGACATTGCCGTTGTACCGCTGGGCTCCAATGGGAGGCGGGTATGTTCCTGGGCATCGACGGCGGCGGCACCGAGACGGCCGGGGCGATCCTGGACTCGGACGGCCGCATCCTCGGCCTCGAGAGGGCCGGCGCGTCAGCCATCATCGGAAGGCCATCGGCCGAATCGTGCGCGGTGCTGAGGGCGATTGTGGAGGGCCTCTGCCGGCGGGCGGACGTGGCGCGGGAGAGCGTGGTCTTTGCGGGGGTCGGCCTGAGCGGCGTTGACTTCCCCGACGAGGCGCCGACCCAGCGGGACGTCATCGCTGAGGCCCTGGACTTGCCCCGCGAACGGGTGTCTCTTGTGAACGACGGGATTGCCGCCCTATGGGGCGCCACGTCGAATCCGGCCGCGCTCATCGTGCAGCACGGGTCGGGTTTCACGTCGGCGTTTCGCAGCGCCTTCGGCCAGGAGCGACTGTTCGACCATCTCAACGTCGGCAAGACCTTCGATCTTCGGGCGGAGTTGATCCGCCAGGTGGCCCGGATGATCGACGGACGCGTGACGCCCACGCCGCTCAGGGACGCTGTGTTGCAGCATCTTGGTATTGGGGACGAGGGCGAGTTCGCTGAGGCCGTCTACCGGGGCCGCGTCTCTCCGGCTCGCCGCGCCGGCACTGCCCCGCTTATTTTCGATGCCTGGCGGGCGGGCGACCCCGTCGCGTCTGAACTGGTCACCCGCGCCGTCGATGACTACGCGCTGGCCGCCCGCGCGATGATCGCACGATTGGGCGGCGGGCATGTGGACGCCGTGTTTGGCGGCGGGGTCATTGCGCAGGCACCCCCGGAGTTCTGGGACCTCCTGGCCAGTCGCGTGACGGCCGCGTGCCCCGCCGCAGGGGTGAAGGCGCCCGATCTGCCTCCGGAGCTGGGCGCCGCCGTGATGGCCTTCTTCTGCGGGGGCGGAGATCCCGTCTCTTCTTTCCGGAAGACAGAAGAGAGCTGGCTGCGAACGAAAGGAGCGCCGACAGGTGCGTGAGCTCGGCCTACCGGGCGTTCCCAATAGGGTAGCCGCGTCCGTGTTCCCGGACCCGGCGGAACTCGGCCGGGCGCTGGCCTCCGAGATACTTGCTCGCGTTGCCGGCGCGGCCGGCTCGGCGTGCAGGTTCCTCCTCGGCTGTCCGGGTGGAAGGAGCCTCCGGACCACGTACGGGGCTCTCGGCGAGCAGGCAGAGCAATCCGGCGCTGACCTGTCCAACCTGGTCATCGTAATGATGGACGAGTACGTCTTCCCGTCCGACGGCGGCTTTGCCTACTGTGCGGCCGACGCGCACTACAGT
>CAZXDF010000316.1:0-7826 GCA_964639345.1 uncultured candidatus Brocadiaceae bacterium
ACTGGCACAAGAAGCGGGAAGGGGTCATGGGGGCCATCGCGATCCCTGAAGTTAGGAGGTTGGACAATGAGAACGCTTTGGCGAAAGATGAGGAAAGGTCAGAGTCTGGTGGAGTACGCCCTGATTCTTGCGCTTGTTACGATCGTCGTGATCGCGGCCCTGACCGCGGTCGGCGGCAAGGCCGGCAACACGATGGATCTGGTTACAAACACGCTGCCTGGCTAACGCCTCTTCCATACCTGCGAAACAGGCTGCGTGCCCGGCTTCGCGCCGGGCAGGCTCCTTTTTCGTGCACAAGAATGCCCTCCCGCGTTCGGCCGTCGGCACGCAACACTCACCCGAGCACGTCCTGCATGCTGTATAGTCCTGCCGGGCGGCCGGCGAGGGATTTCCCCGCGCGAATAGCCCCCCGCGCAAAGACGTCACGGCTGGAGACGCGGTGCGTAATCTCGATACGCTCGCCCGGCCCCGAGAAGATAATCGTGTGGTCCCCCACCACATCCCCCCCGCGCACGGCGTGAATGGCAAGCTGACGCGCGGGCCGCTCCCCCACCATGCCCTCGCGCCCGAAGGCCAGCACTTGCTCAGGATCCCACGAGAGCGCCTCGCAGATCGAACGGGCGAGCTTCAAGGCCGTCCCGCTCGGGGCGTCCTTCTTGCGGCGGTGGTGCATCTCGACGATCTCAATGTCGTATCCCTCGCCGAGGGCCTTCGCAACCTTCCCCACCACCCCGCACAGCAGATTGACCCCGAGGCCCATGTTGGGTGCGACGAGGACGGGAATCCTGGCGGCCAGGTCCACTTCGATTCCCCGGAGGCTTTCCTTGTCCATTCCCGTCGTGCCGATCACGAGCGCCGCCCCCAGTTCGGCGCACTCCTGCGCCCGTGTCGCGATACCGGCCGGCACGCTGAAATCCAGCACCACGTCCGGCTTTCTGCCGGCCGCCGCGACTGAATCCGTCACCAGTACGCCCAGCTCGCCGAAGCCGGCGATTACCCCAGCGTCCCTGCCCAGGTCCGGGTGGTCGGCCCGTTCCGTCGCACATGCGAGCGAGCAGTCCTCTTCCTCCACCAGCAGGCCGATGAGTCGCCTGCCCATCTGCCCGCAGGCCCCGTTGATGCCGAACTGCACCATCGCACCCGTCTCCTCGGTTCGAGACACCGGTTGTCGCGAAAGGCCCGCCCCACCCACTCTTGTGAACTATTCCTTGACTGGGAGGGTGCCCTATGATATGAATATGCGTAGGATCATGCAATGGGCCTGGAGCGGTGCGGGCACCTGCGTTCGCTTCTAAAGGGGCGGCGGGAGGAATCAGATAACGTCCGGCCAGTCGTTAGGAATGGGAGAGCGGCATGAAGAGGTCCTGTCTTTTCCTGGCAGTTGTGTGCACGCTGGTCTGTGCATCGTGTTCCAAGACGGTGAAGTTCACGCGAAGCGACCTGGTTCGGAACCGTGCCGCCGTGATGCGTACGGAGGCGGCTGGCTTCCGGAAGGACGCCAGGGAAAAGGATATCCTGATTGCCCGAATTGAGCAGCAGGCGCTGGCGTTCGAGAGGGGCATCAAGGTGCGCACTGAGATGCTCGACAGCGCTGAGGCGGCCGTGGACGAGGCGATCACGCGCCTTGCCTCGGCCCCGGCCGAGGACCGTCTGCCGCTCGAGAGCACCCTGGAGCATTACAAATCCAAGAGCCGGGCCGTTGAGGCGGCGATCTATGGCGAGAGAATCCGGCTTCGGGAGTGCCATGATACCCTCGCCGGGCTCAAGCGCGATCGGGACATCCTTCTGAGGGAAGCCGAGGCGAGCGACAGTAAGGCAGACGAGTATCAGATGATCGCAGCGGATTTGGATGCCGGTTAGCAGTCCGACGTCAGGGACCGGGGGATCAGGGGTCAGGATTGAGCCCGTCATCTCTCTGAGCTCGGTGGCAGTTCCGGCGTCACGGAATTAGGCCGCCTGCGTTCCAGTTGTCATTCTCCGGCGACGCTCCGGCATCCCGCTTGTGGGCCCCGCAATCCGGTGCCGGCTTCTTTCCGACGCCTGCTCGCCGTGGGGGAGGTTCGGCACGGCGCAGGAGGCGGCCTCCCGTCCGGGAGACGGCGAAGTGACTTCGCAGAGCACGATGATCGCAGGTGTGTCAACCGTGTGCATCCGCTCGCCGAACTGGGTCGGTGACGTGGTCATGGCCACGCCGGCCTTCCGGTGCATCCGCTCCGGGCTGCCCGGGGCGCGGATAGTGCTTCTCGTGCGTGAGAGCGTCGCCGACGTGCTACGTGGCGCCCCCTGGTTCGACCATGTCATAACGTACTGCGGCGCCGACCCTGGATCGTTCCCGGCCGTCGAGTTCCTGCGATGCGTTGTGCGCCTGCGCCGCCAGCGCTGTGAGTTGGGGTTCCTGCTGCCCAGTTCGTTCAGCTCGGCCCTCATGTTCTTCCTCGGGGGCGTGCGCAGGAGGATCGGTTACGTGCGAGACCGCAGGGGGTTGCTGTTGACGACCCCCCTGCCGCGTCCGTCACAGGACGGCCGGTTTCGACCGACCTACATGGTGGATTTCTACCTCGCCCTTTGCCGCGCGGCTGGCCTTGAAGCCGGCGACCGGCGGACTGAACTGCCATACTCCGAGCAGGACGTGCACCAGGCGACGCAGCTCCTCCGGGATGCCGGTGTGGACCCGAGCAGGCCCCTCGTCCTGCTCCATCCGGGCGCAGGGTACGGACCCGCCAAGCGGTGGACGGAGGCCGGCTGGGCGGAGCTTGCCCGGATGCTGGACGGTGAGCTGCGGGCGCAGGTGGCGTGCATCGGGGCGCCGTCCTGCAGGGAGTTGGTCGGGCGCATCGTCGCCTCATCCGCCACGCCCGTGCTGGACCTAACCTCGTGCGGGATCGACCTTCACCTGCTGAAGTGCCTCGTGCGGATGAGCCGGCTGCTGGTGACGACCGACTCGGGGCCCAGGCATTACGGGGTGGCGCTGGGCGTGCCGACCGTGTGTCTGATGGGCCCTACTCATCCCGGGTACTCCACCAGCACGCGGCCCAATGACCACGTGGTGCGGGTGGAAGTGGAGTGTGGGCCTTGCCAGGGGAAGGTGTGCGCGACGGACCACCGCTGCATGGCCCTGCTGACGCCCGAACTTGTCATGGATGCCTGTCGGACGGCAATCGAGAGGGGAAGCGAGGCGGACGGTGATTGAACTGAAGGGCCTGACCAAGCGGTTCGGAAGCATGACGGCGGTGGACAGCCTGGACATCAAGATTCACCCCGGAGAATTGTTCGCTTTCCTCGGTCCTAACGGGGCGGGAAAAACCACGACCATCAAAATGATCGTCGGCCTCCTGCGGCCGACAGACGGCCGCGTGACGCTGTGCGGGCACGATGTGCAACAGGATTCCATTGCCGCCAAGTCGCTCCTCAGCTACGTGCCCGACCAGCCCTACCTGTATGACAAGTTGACGGGGCGCGAGTTCCTGGAGTTCGTCGCGCGAATGTACGGGCTCCCGCGCAGCGACACCGGGCGCAAGATCGCGCAGATGGCGGAGTGGTTCGAGCTGGCGGGTTTCCTCGATGAACTCGGCGAGACCTACAGCCACGGCATGAAGCAGAGGGTCGTCATCACCGCCGCCCTCCTGCATGATCCGCAGGTGCTCGTGGTCGACGAGCCCCTTGTCGGCCTCGACCCGAAAGGGGCCAACACCCTGAAGCAGGTCTTCCGTGACAGTGCGGAGCGAGGCGTTACGATCTTCATGTCCACGCACACGCTGGCTCTCGCCGAGGAGATCGCGGACACGGTCGGCATACTCAACCGGGGGCACCTCATCGCCACGGGTTCTCCGGAGAGCATACGCCTTGAGGCCACTGCGGACGCCCGTTTGGAAGATGCGTTCCTGGCGCTGACCAGGGACACGGCCGGGGCCGATACAATCGGTCTTGGTGATACAGGCTAGGGAGGATGTCTTTACCACGAAAAGCGGTTGCACCGCTTCACACAGATAAAGACGGATGAAGAGATGCGGCCCACGGCGGGCCGTTACCACCAAATCCAGTTGCACTGGTGATACAGGCAAGGGATGAGGGAGCAGGGATCAGCGGCAAGGTCAAAAGGTCGAAAGGTCCAAGAGTTACGACGATCGTGCTTCGACTCTTTGACCCTTGGACTCTTCGACTTTCGTTGAAAGGCGGTTGCACCGCCCGGTTTGTGAGGCGACATGTTTCACTTCATCCAACTCCTGCGACTGAAGGCGAAGATCGCCGCGGCCGCGCTGAAGGCGTTCCTGCGCGGATCACGTCTGCGCCTGGTGGTGGTGAGCGTCGCAGCCGGCATATTCTGGCTGCTGATGTTCGGCATGTTCCTGGAGAGTTTCACTTTCCTGCGGGACCTGCCCGGCATGGCAGCCGTCATCACGGAAACCCTCACGCAGTATATGTTCGCGTTCTTCTTCTTCGCCCTGCTGGTCATGATGACCATCAGCAGCGGCGTGATCTGCTACACCTCGTTCTACCGCAACGCCGAGGCCTCGTTCCTCATGTCGCTGCCCGTGCGCCCCGGCGTTGTCTACGCCCACAAGGCCGCCGAATCGATAGTGTTCACCTCCTGGGGCATGGCCGTTCTCGTGGTGCCGCTCTTTCTCGCCTACGGCCTGGTCCAGCACGCCCCGTGGTACTTCTACGTCCTCTCCTTCGCGTTCTCGGCCCTGTTCGTCGGCATTCCCATGTCCCTCGGGGCCATGGCCGCCCTGCTCGTGCCGATCCTCATCCCCCGCGCGCGCAAGGCTATCCTGGGGGCCCTAGGCACCGCACTCGCCGGGGCGCTCGTAATCTGGGGCCTCTCGATGCTCGGGGAACATTCGAGGGACATGCTCACCGAGGTCGGAGTGAAGAAGGTGATGAACCAGATCGCCTTCTGCCAGCACTGGGCCCTGTGCAGCTACTGGGTGAGCGACGGCATGCTCTCGGCGCTCCACCCCGGGGACGCGAGCGAGGGCCTCGGGCATTCCGGGTTCCAGCTCCTTCTCCTGCTGGCGAACGTCCTTTTCCTGGGCATGTCTGCCCTGTGGCTGGGTGCCCGGCTCTACCCCACGGCCTGGGCACGCGCCCACGCCGGCAGCTCCCGCGGGGGCGCTGGACGCCGCATCCGGGCCCGCCGGCAGGCCCGGGCGCTCGACCGCTTTCTGAACGCCCTGCTGCTCTTTCTGCCCTTCAGGCTCCGGCTACTCGTCGTCAAGGACGCAAAGACGTTCCTCCGCGACCCCGTTCAGTGGTCGCAGTGCGTTCTGTTTTTCGGCCTGCTGGCCCTCTACATCCTGAACATGCCGCGCTTCGGGATGACTGACCCCATGCCCATGTTGTGGCGAAGCCTGGTCTCGCTGCTGAACCTGGGGGTGACGTGCCTGGTGCTGTCGACCTTCACCAGCCGCTTCGTGTTTCCTCAACTGAGCCTGGAGGGCCGGCGCATATGGGTGATCGGCCTGATCCCTATGCGGCGCAGCACGATCCTGTGGGGAAAGTTCGTCTTCGCAGCAATGGGGTCCATGCTCATCAGCGGCACGCTCATCGTCATCAGCGACGTGATGCTCAAGCTGCCGGGCTGGGTGATGCTCATTCACATCGTCGTGATCGCGTGCGTGTGCTGCGGACTGAGCGGGCTGGCCGTCGGCCTTGGCGCCTGCTACCCGCACATGCGCTCGGACAACCCGTCGAAGATCGTCAGCAGCTTCGGCGGCACGCTCAACCTCCTGTGCAGCATCTTCTTCATCGTTGCCAGCGTGATGCTTGTCGCCGTGCCGCTACATGCCCACGCGACCGCAAGCGCGGCCAATCCGGTCCACCTCAAATGGACGGGCCTCGCCCTGGGCCTCGACGTGGCGCTGGCCGCCCTCGCATGCGTGCTGCCCATGATGGCGGGCGTGCGCACCTTCAACCGGATGGAGTTCTGACCGGCCGCCCCCCCTACCCCGCCGCCTCACCTTGCGGTGCAACCGCCTTTCAACGAAAGTCGAAGAGTCCAAGAGTCAAAGACTCGAAGCACGGTCGTCGTAACTCTTGGACCTTTTGACCCTTCGACCCTTTGACCTTTTGACTTTGTCCCTTGCCTGCATGACCAAAACCGACTCGTGCTTCGCAGCGAAGCCCCGCTTCGCAGAGTAGCATTGCATCGGCAGTCAGCGCACCTCGATCACATAGCGCACGGCGTCCGGCGTGTCCGACTGCCAGATCACGCGCTGCTCGCCCGGATGAAACGTGTCCTGGTGCCACACGAACATCTGCCGCTCGCCCAGCCCCTGCGCGTCGAAGAACGTCTGACGCACCTGCGCCTTGTAGTCCTCGGCCGCCGTGTTCTGCCAGACCATCGTTACGACAAGCCGCCCGTCCTCGGCGTCGCGCTCGACGGAATGGGAAAGGACCCGCAGAGACCGACAGGCCGGACGACGGATCTCAATCCTTCCGCTCTCGGTGGCCCGCGCGGGCCCGGGTTTCGGGCACATCATCGCGCAGCCGGCCCCGGCCGCCACGACGCACAACATCCCGCAGATACACAGCATCAGGCGCTCTCGTGCTATCATCTTCCCTCTTACCCCTTGCTTTCTCGACTTGTGCGCGCGCGAAAACGAATGCGGTGCAACCGCCTTTCAACGAAGGTCGAACAGTCCAAGGGTCTAAGAGTCAAAGAGTCAAATCCCAGTCATCGTAGCTCTTGGTCCTTTCGGCCCTTCGACCTTGCCGCTGGTCCCTGACCCCTGTCCCCTGATCCCTTGCCTGTATCACCAGTGCAACTGGATTTGGTGGTAACGGCCTGCCGTGGGCCGTATCTCTTCATCAAGTCCTGAGTCCCGAGTCCTGAGTGCTGAGTCCTGTGCCACCAAACCCGGTTGCACCGGCTCTCGACTCGCTCGCGGGCCGACGACGGACTTCTCAGACAGAGCCTAATGGCAGCGCAACCCCGCGGTCAAGTGAGTGCCGCGGAATCCCCACCACTCGGGCAGCCCCTTCCCCTGGACTTGCGGGTCCGGCGGGCGTATACTTACCCCGTATGGCCGGGCCGGCGTAGCTCAACGGTAGAGCACGGCTTTCGTAAAGCCGGGGTTGTGGGTTCGATTCCCACCGCCGGCCCCACATGGCATGGATGATTCGGCGGCCACGGCTTACCGCCGCGTTTCCGCCGCGCCGCCGGTGTCTCGCTCTTCCTGGCCACACGCCTCCAGGCGCTCCCGGAGGAACTTGCGCTCCTCGCGGCTGAGCCGGTTGCGCTTGTGATACTGCTGCTTTCCGTTCAGGGCCGCCGCTTTGCGATATGCCTCGCAAGCCTCGTCCTTCAGTCCCGCCTGTTCGGCGCCATTCCCGTAGTCCAGCCAGTTTCTTGGCAGGCTGGGATGCCGCTTCGCCGCCTCGTGCAGGTATCCGGCGGCGTCATCGAGCCGGGCGGCAGAGCGCGCCACATCCGCCCGCACGCTCCAGTTGCTGGCCCTCAAGGGGTTGAGTTCCACGGCCCTGCGCGCCGCGTTCTCGGCTTCCTCGATCTCGCCATAACGCAGTGTGTAGGCCGCCAGCTTCTGCCAACTGTCGTCGTCCCATGGAAGCTTCCGGGTGGCCGTCCGGTACGCTTCCAGCATCTTCTTTCTCGCTTTAGCGCGCACCACGGGACCCGGGGCAGAAAGGTCCCCTTTGTAGAAAAGAACAATGTCCTGCGCGGCCGCGAAGTCGATGACCCTCGGTGCGACTACCAGGGCGCAGGCTAGGGCCGGCAGGAGCGCCACGATGATCGCGGCCGCGCGCGCCGCCTCGGGCAAGCGCATTTCATGAAGGGGACGCCGGGACGTCTCCGCCAGCACCAG
>CAZXDF010000317.1:0-10496 GCA_964639345.1 uncultured candidatus Brocadiaceae bacterium
CATCCGTAGCATAACATCTTCTGGGACCATGACTTGCGGAAAGAATAGGCCAGCCAGCCTCGGGTGATAATGCCCTTAGCTGGGTCTTGCCGCGATCAACTTTCTAGGAGAAGAACCCCAAAGCGCCTCAATTCCAAGAAATGTCTTGACATACCGTGCCACAACGGTGTACAAAAGTCAGGTTAGGGATGAATGGCTTGCTCTATGCAATTGGAGAAGGAGGTGAGTAGGAGATGAGGAAGGCATTTACGTTGATTGAACTGTTGGTAGTGATAGCAATCATTGCCATTCTGGCCGGGATGCTCATGCCCGCCTTGGCGCGTGCCCGTGACGAGGCGCGCAAGGCGGCCTGCAAAGGCAACGAGCACAACCTGGGCCTGTCCTACACCATGTACAGGAGCGATTTTTCGAATTACCCGCTCTACCTGAATGGCGACTATCGGCAGAAGAGCGATGAGAGCACGGCCGCGCTCTACTCGGAGTACCTGGAGGCCATCGCCACTCTTGACTGTCCGGGTGGCAATGGCGTAAGGGCCGAGTATGTCGATGACCCTGCCGACCCCCTTAACCTTAGCGGGGAACCCATCGTCGTCGGAGGGGATTACACGCAGGATGATCGGATCTCGGTCGCCTCGAGCCCCATGCGCGTCGTTCTGGCGGACAGGATGGACGACGGCTCTAACCACGGTCGGGGAGCCACTTGCCTCTTCAAGGATGGCCACGTGCAGTTCAGCGCGGGCATCGAGAGGATTGACGGGCTCGGCAACCCGAATCCCGAGTTCCCCGATTCAGACCCGCGCATCTATCATTATGATGGCGGCACTGACAGCGATGGTGACGGGTTCTTCACGACGTTTAGCGGGGTGGACGACGCCCATCTTGAGGGCGAGGTCGATGCGGACGACGGGGATCCAAACGTCCACTAGGCCTTAGACTCGTAGTGCAAGCAGGGAAATCGTGTCGCAGCGGTTTCCCTGCCTTTTTGTCCTTGGAGGGCGTCGCGGTAGGGAGAGCCGTGTGCTATCGAGTCCAGCCCGCGGCGCCGGCTCTGCGGACGGAAAAGGCCGATGGCCTCAGCCCCGCCATAGACGCCCCGTTGGTGAAGGCCTCGACCTCCCGGGGAGTTTGTCCTTGACAATCGCCGTATGTGAGCTATATTCAGAAGCAGATGATTCGTCCGTGTGCAATAGAACAAACCTGGGAAGGGAGGTGAACTGTAGATGAGAAAAGCATTCACGTTGATTGAGTTGTTGGTTGTCATAGCTATAATCGCTATCTTGGCAGCCATGCTCATGCCGGCACTGGCGAGAGCGCGCGAGGAAGCACGCAAGGCCGGGTGCAAAGGCAACGAGCACAACCTGGGCCTGTCTTACGCCATGTATAAGATCGACAATACGAACTATCCGAATATCTTGGGCGCCGGCTATCGCGAGAGCAGCGACATTGACGTCGCGGCCCTGTATCCCGCCTACCTGGAAGCGATGGACACGCTCTCCTGTCCTGGCGGTAATACTCAGCAGGTGCAGCATATTACAGACCCTGCGTCTACCTTGGCGTCGTCCACCGGCCATCCGATTATGGTCGGTACGGACTACACGCAGGAGGATTCCATTTCCGGCGCTTCAGGCCCCGGGCTTGTTGTCCTGGCCGACAGGCACGACGACGGCCCGAACCACCAAAACGCATCCAACTGTCTCTTTAAGGATGGCCATGTGAACGTGGCGACGGGCACCGTGGCGGATACGCACTTTGCGAATCCGGAGTACCCAGCCGGCGACCCGCGTATCTATCGCGACGATGGCCTGGGCGTAGACGACGCCAGCATCGAAGAGTAAGTGCTTGCGTGGTTTACCGGTGAAAGCAGATGAAAGCAGGGGAAACCGTTACCGACGGTTTCCCCTGCTTCTTTTCCTGGCGCACCTTTCCAAACGGCTGCCCCTTTCCCTCAGCAGGCGCGCGGCCCGCCGGCTATCGCTGCGGCAACGAGTTCCGGCATGGCCGGCGGGCGCGATTGCGGTCGTAACAGACTGTCGTGGAACGCCTTACGCTGTCGGACGGCTTCTGTGCGGTCTGGCCTCGACTGGGCTGACGGTCCTGCGGAAGCTCGACTTCCCGGCCAGCCCGGACACAGTTGTTCGGCCCAATCGACCTGCCTGTCAAGCGCATAAGAATCCAAGAGTCGAAGCTGATGGTCTTGTCGCTTGGCGTGTCTGGAAGAAGGGGGTTCAAGAGCTGAAAAAACCACGTTGCTTTTCCTCCCCCCTGCCTGTATACTCTATCTTGAGAGGGGAGCAGTGGTCATTTGGCGTTTAGATTCCTAATTGGCGCCGGGAGGATGCATGAGATGAAGAAAGCTTTTACGCTCATCGAGTTGTTGGTTGTTATAGCAATCATAGCAATACTGGCTGGGATGCTGATGCCGGCGCTCCACAGGGCGCGGGCGGAGGCAAGAAAAATCGCCTGCATGAACAATGAGAAGCAGGTGGGACTCGGGCATGTTCAGTACTTGCTGGATTTCCATGAACAGTGGCCGCAGGGCCTCACCGGCCCGTTGGACGGGGGGCCGCGCACCAGTGGAAAGGCACTGGCCAACCTCTATCCTGACCACGTGGACACTCTGAACCTGTTTGAGTGTCCGGCAACGGCCGGGGCACAGCCGACTCTAGCTGGAGGTGTGGTCTCGGGGGGCGACTACCTGCAGGATCTGAACATTCCCGCGACCGTCAACCCGATGTGCGGCGTCTACGGGGACAAGCAGATCAACCACCCCGGAGGGATGAATCTCCTGCGCGCCGATGGAGGCGTAGTGTGGTGCAAGCAGAACGACTCGACCAGCGGCTATCCAAACCCTGACATTGCGAGTGACGCTGCCGCGGCCGGGGTGGTCACGGACACCGACGTCTACACCGCTCGCGCGGGCGACACGGCGCCGGAACTGGACTGCTACCTCCAGTCAAGCACGGGCCCCTGAAGGGGCGCGAGCCTCTGGCGTCCCGGCGGCGAGATGGTCCGGCACATACGGGTTCCGTACGCTCTGAGGCGGAAGAGAACACGGCCTTGCTCCAGGTCATGTAGCCTGGAGCAGGGTCTTTTTCTTGTCTCGGCTCTCGTGGCGCTCTCGCGTGGGGGTGTAGGGTTCGTGTAGGGACGACAAGGCCCTGTTCGGGCAGGTTCGGACGTGAGCATCCCGCGGCCGTGGGGGCGTTGACAAGCGATGCGGGACGCCTTAAGATTCCTGTCGAAACCAGCAAACCCTACTAGCGAGCAGACAAAATGGCGAGTCACAGGTTGACGGGCGACGTGGCCCTGGTCACGGGAGCCGGCCGCGGCATCGGGCGCGCGATTGCGAAGGCGTTGGCGCACGAGGGCGCAACCGTCGTCCTGGCGGCGCGCACGGTTGCGGAGCTTGAGTCGGTGAAGGAGGAGATCGAAAGCGCGGCAGGATGCACGTGCTGCGGTTGCCGGAAGGCGCTGGTCGTGCCTTGCGATGTGACCGACGAGGCATCGGTCGGGGACCTCGTAGGGGCGGTGCGAGACGACCTCGGCCGGCTTGACGTCCTGGTCAACAACGCCGGCTTCGCGCTTCGGCACACCCTCGCCGAGACGACGACGGAAGAATGGGACCGCGTGATGGCGGTCAACGTGCGTGGGCCGTTCCTGGTCTGCCGCGAGGCGATGCCGCTGCTGAAAGAGTCGGGCGGCTGCATCGTGAACATCGCCTCGGTTGTCGGCATAAAGGGCTACGCGGGTCAGACGGCCTACACCGCCTCGAAGCACGCGCTGATGGGCATGACGAAGGCACTCGCGCAGGAGGTCCAAGCCGACGGTATCCGGGTGCACGCGGTCTGCCCCGGGGGAGTGGCCACGGAGATGGTCGCCAAGACGCGTCCCGACCTCGACCCGGACGTGCTCATGGCCCCGGAGGACATTGCGGACATCGTCCTGTTCCTCGTCACGCGCACGGGCAACGCCGTAATCGATGAGGTCCACGTGCGCCGCGCGGTGAGCGATCCCTGGTTCTAGGCTCTGCCTGGTCCCGCAGCGTCAGCAGCGTTCGGCGGCCGCTATCGCCTCCTCGATCTGCGCCGGCCGCTTGGACCCGATGATGACCGACGCGACGCCCGGCTGCCGCAGGGTCCACGTGATCGCGTGCTCGATCATGGTCAGCCCTCGGGCCTTCGCGCAGCGTTCGATGCTCTCCAGCCTGTCGAAGGTCGCATCGGTAACGTCGCGAACCCACTCGACCTTCTCCGCCATGCGCGACCCGGCGGGCGGCGCCTGACCCCGGCGGTACTTCCCGGTCAGCAGGCCGCTCTGGAGTATCTGAAACGGGACCACAGCTATGCCCTCCCGCTTGCAGAGGGGAAGGATGTCCTTCTCGATGTCGCGCTTCAGGAGGCTGAATGGCGGCTGGTTGACGATCGGCCTGCAGAATCCCCCCTCGTCGCACGCATCGAGCATCTCGCGGGTCTCGGCGGCGCTGTAGTTTGAGAATCCCCAGTAGCGCGCCTTGCCGGCGTCGATCAGCTCGTTGAAGACGGCCACCGATTCCGCTATCGGCGTGTCGGGATCGGGCCGGTGCATGTAATAGATGTCCACGTAGTCTGTCCTCAGGCGCTTCAGGCTCCTGTCGATCTCGCGCATGATGTGCGCGCGGTCGAGCCCTCTGTCCTCGGGTTCCGGCCCGACGGCGTTGCTCCCCTTGGTGGCGAGCACGACCTTCTCGCGCCTGCCCGACAGGGCCTTGCCGAGGAGCTCTTCCGAAACGCCGCCCGGGCTGCCGATGTGGCGCGTGTAGCCCTCGTAGATGTTCGCCGTATCGATGAAGTTGATGCCGTGGTCAATCGCCGCATGGGTCAGCTTGGTCGCCGCCGCCTGCTCGACCGGCGTCCCGAAGGTCATCGTGCCGAGGCAGACGGGTGAGACTTTCAGATCGCTCTTGCCGATTTCACGATACCGCATGGCTCTTTCCTTTTCTCGGGCGGTCACGGCATGCTCAACGAGTTGGCGTCAGACATTGATCGGGTAACTGCCCACGCGGTGGGCCTCGTCGATCAGCGCGGCGAGATTCTCCCACGGTACCCCGTGGAAGAATGAAGAACTGGCCCCAAGAACGAATCCGCCGCCCGGCGCCAGCGCCGCCACGGCCGCTCTCACCGCCTCGCGAACGTCTGCCTCCGTGCCCTCAAGCACTTGCCTCCCGCCGCTGATGCCGCCGAGAAGCGTCTTGCCCACGAGGCGCTCCTTCATCGTCGCCAGGGGCGCCTCCCCGGCCAACGGGTCCGCCCCCCAGAGTATGTCCGAGTCGAGCTTGTTGAAAATGTCCAGATATGGCCCCCATCCCCGGGTCAGGAGGTAGCAGTGCAGCGCCCCGGCCTCGTGGACGAGCCGGGCCTCCCGGTTGGTGGACGGCAGGATATATTTCTCGTAATGCGGGCCGCCCCAGAACTCCGGCAGGTCGTACCATCCCCTTCTCTGCAGCACGTCCACGCCCACACCCAGGGCAAGCTCCGCCTGCCAGAGGGCCACGCTCTCGAAGAACTCCAGGAACTGCTCGACGAATCCCGGGTTGTCGTAGAGCTGGAGCATGAACCACGGGATGTCGCAGAACCATTGCGAGGCATCGGTGACGATGGTGCGCCGGACCATGGTGAGCAGGTCGTGCTTCTGCGCGAACTCCTTCGCCCGCTGCGCGTCGTGAACCCACTCATCGAGTCGCCACTTTGGCGGCTTCCCCAACACGTAAGGCAGTTTCGCGAGGTCCTCTTCACCCTTCACCCACGGTTCGGTCCGGCGCGAGACGTTCCAGTCATCGAACAGCTCCACCCCGTAGTCCACACGCGCGTCGCTGCCAAGCGTCCGCTGAACCCAGAAACAATGCCGGTAGTTGCACCAGTCCGGCGTCTCCTCCACGACCTGGCGCAGCGTCCCCTTCGGGGTCTCGAACGCTTTGCCGAGGAGCGTCCTGCCGTCCGGCCCCTTCTCCCGCCAGACCTTTATCTCTACCTCGGGGCCGGGCATGGTGGTCGGGAGCCAGATGTTGATCATGGGGTCGCAGCCCAGTTCGAGAAGGACCAGCGCGCGCTCGAACTGGTTGTACCATTTCACTTCTTGGGTGAAGAAACCCGGCGGGCCGATGTCGAGGAACAGCGGCACGCGGTCCGGCTCCTCATGCCGGAACGCCGCGAGGTAGCGTTCGCGTGATGTGTGGCCGCCTGCCATGGTTAGCCCCCCTTCAACTCCGAAAGCGCCGCCCGGACGGACTCGGCCATGTAGTCCAGCACATCATCGGGCATCCCCGACCACCAGGGGAACCCGACGCCGTGGTCGAAGAACGCGTCGCTGTTCGGGCAGTCGGCCTCGCCGAGCCCGAAGGCCTTGAACAACGGTGTGCGGTAGAGCGGGATGTAATGGACGAGGCACTTGATCTCGTACTTATCGTAGAGGAGCGCTATGAAATCGTCCCGGTCCACGCCGTCGATTCTGACGCCCATCAGATGATAGACGTGGCTCAGCCTCTCGGTCACTTTCTGGAAGCCAAGCTCCGGGCAGTCCGCCAGGGCCGTCCGGAACCTCTCGGCCTGCTCGCGGCGCTGCTCGTTGATCCCGTCCAGCCTCTTCAGCACCACGCGCCCGACCGCCGCCTGCATCTCGCCGAGGCAGCAGTTGATGGGCCACACGCCGGCCCTGCCCTGCACCAGGTTCCCCATCGCCGGCACCCAGTACCTCTCGCGCGGCTCCTCAAAGGGAGCGTGGCCCATCCACCGGAGCTTGCGCGCGGTGTCGGCGTCTTTCTCGCTGCGAAAGACGAGCATGCCGCCCTCGCCCATGGTGGTCATGTTCTTGTGCGTATGGAAGCTGAAGCAACCGAAGTCCCCGAACGTGCCGGCCTTCTTCCCACCCAGCTCGGCGCCCGGAGACTGCGCGCAGTCTTCCACGACCTGAATGCCCCGCTCCTTGCACAGCTCCACTATCGGCTCCATGTCCGCATAGAGGCCGTAGAGATGCGTCACCAGGACAACGCGCGTCCTCTCCGTCAGGCAGGGCCGGATCGTGTCGACGCTCAGCACTCGCGTCTCGGGCTCGATGTCCGCCCAGACCAGCCGCGCACCGGTGCGCGCAAACGGAACGGCCGAAGACACAAAGGTGTGCGCCGGCATGACCACCTCGGTCCCCTCCCCCGCCTCCGAGACCATGGCGGCGAGTTCCAGGGCCGAGGTGCAACTGGATACGCCGATCGCGTGCGCAGCGCCCAGGTACGCGGCGAACTCCTTCTCGAACGCCTTCAGCTCCTCGCCCTGAGTATACGTCTTGCACTCGCGCATGGCGCGCACCACGGCCTGGATCTCTTCCTCCGTGTGGCGCGACTGAACCGACGGCATCTCGACTTTCATGATCGGCTATCCTTTCGCTCAGGTTCTCCCCCCCGACGCGCGTCCATAGACGTCATGCTTTCTCGCGACGCAACCAAGCTGCGGGGCGGGCTATCACACAGACAAGGCGAACGCCAACTCGCTGCGAGCCGGATGATAACTCATGCCCGCGGGGTTTGCAAGACAGGGCGCAGCCCGATCCCCGAGGCCCTTGACAGACTTCCTCGCTGCGGATAAGTTTCAGCCTGAGAGTCATGCGTTCGGCCCGGGTGCATGAGCAACCCGCACTCCGTTCAATAGGACCGCCCGCACGTGTCTGAGATCGTCCTTACGAGAGATGAGTTTGGCGGCTTCTCAGTGCCCCACGCGCTGTGCCTGGCGGGGGAACTGCAATACCTGCTCGGCCAGGGCGCCATAGTGGCGGCCGTCGGGATGCGGCTCGAGGCCGACGTGACGGAGACGAGCGAGGATTTCGCCCTGCACGTCGAGGCGCCCGACCCGGGCGGTATGCACGATCTGGTCCGGCGCTGGGGTGAAGCACTCCGGCAGCTGGCCGTGGACGATCCCGACGAGCTGGACGGCCTGGCGATCCGCCTGCGTCCGGCCGAGGATGCTGCGTTCGACGCAGAGGCCCTGCTCTCCGGGCCCGCTGCCGCGGTGGCCCTGGCCTGCGCAGTGCGCTCCCACCGCGCGGTGGCCGACAAGGCGGAATCAACGGAATTGGCGGACCTTGCCACCGGTCTGCTCGCGGCGGTCGGAGGTGCGGACGGCGCTGCCCCGGGCCGCCACTACACCGAGTGCCTCGCCTGCGTTGAGGGCGGCGCCCGGTTCGCCACGCCCTTCGGCCCGTCATTGAACGTGCAAATGCTGCTGCCGGAGCAATCGCTGATCCTGAGCATCCGCGAGGACCTGCCGGCCGCGGGTGCGGCGAACGCCGAGCAAGTGGTCCGAGATGCCGCGGCCAAGCTCGGGCCGGCCGGCATAAAGGCATCCCTGGAGGGAGAGGACGCCCTGGAGCAGTTCTTCCGCCTTGCCGCTGAGCGGCTCAGCGAGCGGGAGACGGCCGCGCTCTACGGCCTGCTGCGGGTGAGCGAGATGATCGGGGAGCACATCGAACGGCTGGGGCATGACTTCCTCGACCACGACCTGCTGGCGGAGCTCTGCGACGAGGAGAGCGCCATCCTCGAGGACTATTTCGACTTCCCCAGCGGGGCTTACGCCGGGGTGCGGGAGAAGGCGTTTGCTGCGGGCGCTCTCGGGGGCAAGCTCACCTACGCCTTCGGGGCCCGGCCGGCGCTGGTCATACTGACCCCGGGCTGCCGCGACGAGGTGCTGGAGGCGCTGCTGGAGGAGTCCGAGGGCTACGTCTTTTCCCCGCTCGACGTGGACCCCGCCGGCGCAGGCAGCAGTTGAGCCGCGACGGGCATCGAGCACAGGCGCCAACGTCGGCGAGAACCCATTGCGTTTGCGGAACGGTTGACCTGGATGGAACCCCTCGGAGTGACTGACTTCCATACGCATGCCTTCCCGGACGAGCTGGCGCCGCGGGCCATGCAGGCCATCGCCGACCTGGCCCCCGGGGAGGCCCGGCCGTGCCTGGACGGCACGGTGGGCGACCTCGTCCGATCCATGGACGAGGCCGGCATCGGGCGCAGCGTGATCTGCTCCATCGCCACGGCGCCGAGACAGGTCGCGCCCATTCTGGCCTGGTCGCTTCGCATCCGCAGCGACAGGATCGTGCCGTTCGGCAGCGTTCATCCCGAGTGCGAGGGCGCCAGCGCCGAGGGCTCCGGAGCCGAGGTGCTCCGGATCGCCGAGAGCGGGCTGCTGGGCCTGAAGCTGCACCCGCAGTACCAGAACTTCGCCCTGGATGAGGAACGCATGTGGCCCATCTACGAGGCCATCGCCGGCTGCGGGCTTATCCTCGTCCTGCACGCTGGGGCCGACATGGCCTTTCCGCTCCGCGACGACCGCGCCGACCCCCGCCGGTTGATGAAGGTTCACGAGGCCTTCCCCACCATCCCCATCATCGCGGCTCACATGGGTGGCTGGATGCGGTGGCGCGAGGTGGCCGACGTGCTCGCCGGCACCGGCGTGTGCCTCGAAACCTCCTACACCCTGCACATGGCCGAGCCGGACGTGATGGCGGCGATACTGGAGCGCCACTCGATCGGGCGGATCCTTTTCGGCAGTGACAGCCCGTGGCGGGGCCAGGCGGAGACGATGGAGCTGGTGCGCCGAACCTGGCCGGACGAGGCCGATCAGCGCAAGGTGCTACGGGAGAATGCGGACCGCCTGCTGCGCGAGGCGGCCGGGCGGGTGGCGCCACACGTATAGGGGGCCGGAAAGGAGCAAGACTGAAAGCTCAGTCGTCTCCGCCGGACTCGCCATGCGGCTCGGAGCCTTCATCCTCAGTGCTCGGTAGCGGCGGCAGCTCGGGCGCGTCTTCGGGCGCTTCGCAGGCCCGGCTTCCGCGCCTCGACATCAACACGATCAGCACGACGATGATGATCGCGGCCAGAAGCACCAACACGTAGTTTACGGCATTCCATGCGGCGAGAAGAGCCATGGCAATCCTCCTTCAGGATATAGCGGCTCCGCCGGGCCAACGCTCCCCGTCCCCTCAGGGCAATCTCAAGCTCGGGCCGCCCTGACACGAGATTATCCCCCGGGCCGTCCTCAAGTCAAGAGAAAAAAGCCGGGGATCGACCATGTCCGACGGGAGCGGGCAGGGTGTGCCGAAGGACACCGGTGCGGAGGAACCGGGCAGCCGATTGGTGTAGAATCTAACCGGCCCGTTTGGAGAGGGCGGCGGCGTTGCACCCGCGTTCGTCACCGGGCCTCGTTGCGGGAGAACGATCGAGCCGCTCCCGCCGATGCAATGCTACTCTGCGAAGCGGGGCTTCGCTGCGAAGCACGAGTCGGTTTTGGTGATAGAGACAAGAGACACAGACAAATCCAGTTGCACTGGTTCACACAGATAAAGACGCCGGTGCAACCGGCTTAGGTGGCACAGGATTCAGGACTTGATGAAGAGATACGGCCCACGGCGGGCCGTTACCACCAAGTCCAGTTGCACTGGTCCAGTTGCACTGGTGATATAGGCAAGGGATGAGGGAAGGC
>CAZXDF010000318.1:0-2779 GCA_964639345.1 uncultured candidatus Brocadiaceae bacterium
CAACGAGCAAACGCCACTATCCTCACTTCTTCTTCTTCTTCTTCTTCGTGGCCTTCTTCTTCGTTGCTTTCTTCTTGGTGGCTTTCTTCTTGGTGGCCTTCTTCTTGGTGGCCTTCTTCTTGGTGGCCTTCTTCTTTACGACTTTCTTCTTTGTCGCTTTCTTCTTTACGGCTTTCTTCTTCACCGCCTTCTTCTTCTTCGCTGCCTTCTTTGCCATCCCAAACCTCCTGAACACAGTGAAAGGAGATGCAGGTCGTTGATCTTCAGAGCCGAAAGCTCATTGACCTGACCTGCCTGTCCCACGACCAGCACTTGTGATCGCAACAGCGCGATACACCCTTAGTAATCGGTCGCGCCCACGTAACATGAAACATACTGTACAGAATCGCGAGCATAAATCAATACTTTATCCGCGAAATCGGAAAACTTTTTCCGTTTTTCTTCTTGCGAAGACACTTTCATCGGAGCAACATGGCCTTCGCCGACTTCGTGCATGTCCTGGGCGAGGCCGACGGTGCTTTGAATCGTCGTTGCTTCGCTTCTATAATTGAGGACGTCGTTCCGCTTCCCACTTCGCGCTACGCGGTGCGCAGCCGCCGGTCGATCGCTTGCCTGCAGAAGCGCGCGACATGCCCATGTCCTTCGGGAATGCTCAGCCCATGGAACGCAGAAAGACCCGGGCCGTTCAAGTTGGCGGGATAACCATCGGCGCGGGCGCGCCGGTGAGCGTCCAGTCCATGACCAAGACGCATACCGAAGAGGCAAGCGCAACCCTGCAGCAGATCCGCGAGCTTGCCGACATCGGGTGTGAGATCATCCGATGCGCCGTGCCCAGCCGCAAGGCCGGGGCGGCCCTGGAGGAGATCGTCAGGCACTCGCCCCTGCCGGTAATCGCGGACTGCCACTTCGATCACCGCCTCGCCATCCTCGCGCTGGAGAGCGGGGCGCACGGCGTGCGCGTCAATCCCGGCAACATGAGCGACGAGGACGGGCTGCGGGAAGTCTTCCGCAGGGCTGCTGCAGCGGGCAGAAAGGTGCGGATCGGGGTGAATTCGGGCTCCGTGAGGCCGAGGCGCGGCCTGGAAGTCAAATCGCACGAAGGCGATCTCGCAGAGCTGATGGTCCGCGAGGCGCTCAGGTGCTGCGAGCTGGCCGAGTCGGAAGGCTGCGGCAGCATTGTGCTGAGCCTCAAGGCGAGCGACGTGCCCACTACGATCAGGGCTTACCGCCTGGCCGCGCAGGCGTGCGACTATCCCCTTCACCTCGGGGTGACGGCGGCCGGCCCGCCCGAGGCAAGCCTGGTCAGAAGCGCCGTGGGCATCGGGACCTTGCTGGCAGAGGGCATAGGCGATACGATCCGCGTCAGCATGACGGGGCCGCCGCACGCGGAGGTGGAGGCGGCGTTGAAGATCCTTCAGAGCCTCGGACTGCGGCCCGTCGAAGGACCGGAGATCCTCTCCTGCCCCACGTGCGGACGGTGCATGATCGACCTGGTCGGCCTGACGCTGGAGGTCGGCCGGAGGCTCAAGGGTTCCCGCAAGAAGCTCAAGGTGGCCATAATGGGATGCGTGGTCAATGGCCCGGGGGAAGCGGCCGAAGCCGATGTGGGCATTGCGGGCGGCGGGGACTTCGGCTACGTCTTTCGCGCAGGAAAACGGGTCAAGAAAGTAGAGGCCTCAGCTCTGGCCGACGCGCTCTTGGCCGAGATCGATTCCATGGACTGAGCGCCGACGTGCTGCGCGCCGGCCGCGAGACGGAAGGCAATCGTGACCGTACAAAGAAGGAAGCTTGTGGTTCTGGGCAGCACCGGCTCGATCGGCGAGAACGTCCTGGCCGTCGCGCGCAGCCTGCCGGAGCGCTTCGAAGTGCTAGCGCTCAGCGCCGCATCGCGCTGGGAGAGACTGGCCGAACAGATCAAGGAATTCAAGCCGGCGGCGGCGGCGTTTGCGGGCGAGAGTTCGCGACGGCGGTTCGAGGATGCGCTGGGGCCGATGCCGGTGGAGCTGCACTACGGGCCGCACGGCGCGGCCGCGCTGGCCGCCATGGCGGAGGCGGACGTGGTGGTGAACGCCATCTCCGGCTGGGCCGGTTTTCCGAGCGCAGTCGCCGCGCTGGAGCGCGGCAGCGTGCTGGCGCTGGCGAACAAGGAATCGCTCGTGGCGGGCGGACACCTGCTGGTGGGGCTGGCGGGGTCTCACGGCGGCACGATCGTGCCCGTGGACAGCGAGCACAGCGCCATCCTGCAGGCCATGCGCAGCGGCCGCCGCTCGGAGGTCGCCCGCGTCATCATCACGGCCAGCGGCGGAGCGTTCCGGGGCATGTCGCCGGAGCAGCTCCACGACGTGACTCCCGAGCAAGCCCTCAACCATCCCACGTGGAGCATGGGCAAGAAGATAACCATCGACAGCGCCACCCTCATGAACAAGGCCTTCGAGATCATAGCCGCGCGCTGGCTATTCGACCTCGATGCGGATAACATAGAGGTCATCATCCATCCGCAGTCGATCGTCCATTCGTTTGTCGAGTTCGTTGACGGCTCGCTCATCGCGCAGCTCGGCGTGACGGACATGAAGCTGCCGATCCAGTTCGCCCTGACCTATCCCGACCGGATCGCGGGCCCGGTCGAGCGGCTTGACCTGGGGAGAATAGAGAAGCTGGACTTCCGCCGGCCGGACCCGGACACTCACAGCGCCCTGGAACTGGGCTTTGAGGTGGTGCGCAAGGGCGGCACAAGCGGGGCCGTCCTGAACGCCGCCAACGAGGTGGCGGTGCAGGCGTT
>CAZXDF010000319.1:0-3896 GCA_964639345.1 uncultured candidatus Brocadiaceae bacterium
CACGTGAAGTTCATCTTCTCCACGACCGATCCCCAGCAGTTGCTCGACACGGTGAAGAGCCGCTGCCAGAGGTTCGATTTCCGCCTCATCGCGGACGCCGAAATCATCGGGCACCTGGAGCGAATATGCGGCCTGGAAGAGCTCGGTCCCGAGAAGGGGGCCCTTCAGGCCATCGCCAGGGCCGCGCGTGGGAGCCTCAGGGACGCCCTGGGCGTGCTGGACCAGGTGGCGGCCTTCAGCGAGAAGGAGGTGAAGCTCGAGGACGTGCTCACGGTGCTGGGCGCGGTCAACACGCAGGTCCTCACCCAGATCGTGGACGCCCTCGCCGGGTCGCAGACGGGCCAGGCGCTGCGGATCGTGCACGAGGCGCTCTTCAGCGGGGTGGACCTGCTTGACTTCGCCGACCAGCTCAGCGAGTACCTTCGGGACCTCCTGGTGGCCTCTTACTGCGGTGCGCAGGACGAGCTCCTGGCCGGCTCGGCGGCCGACGCCGAAACCCTCGAGCGCCAGGCCGGGCCGCTCGATGCTGACAAGCTGCTCTACATGCTCCAGGTCCTGCGCGAGGCCAAGCAAAGGGCCAAGCGTGACACCTCCGGTCGCGTGGCGCTGGAGATGGCGATCGTGAAGCTCAGCCGGCTCGACGAGCTGGTCCCCCTGGGGCGGGCGCTCGAGATGCTGGAGGAATCCCCCAGCGAGGCCGCCCCCGCGCGGGACGAGCCGCGAGGGCGCAGGGCCGAGCGCGATACGCCGTCTGCCGCCCGAGGCCAGGGGGGGCGGCTGAAGGGCATACTGGACAAAATCGACAATTCCCGCGCGCCCCGGAACACGCCACCTCCAGAGGGGACGGCACCTCCCCAGGAGGCTTCGGCCCCACAGGGGACGCCACCTCCGCCGGAGGCTTCGGCCCCCCCGGAGGCTTCGGCCCCCCAGGGGGCGCCACCTCCGCCGGGGGCTTCGGCCCCCCAGGGGATGGACCCGGTGAAGTTCCGCCAGATTCAGAAGGCGGCGGACGACCGCGCGGCCCTGGAGGACCTTCAGGGGGAAAAGCCCCTGATGCAGGCCTTCATGGAAGCCGACAGAACGATAGGCCTCAGCCCCCTGCGCCTTAGGGGCCGCGGGGACAAGAAACCTGACGAAGACCCTGGCAGCGAACGCCCCGCCGAGTAGCCGCGGGGGAAGGAGAGAGCGATGAAGGGCCTTGGAGGACTGGGCGACATGGCGCGGCTTATGAAGCAGGCCCAGAGCCAGATGCGCGACATGCAGAAGCAGATGCAGGAGTTGGACGACGCGCTCAAGGAGCGCGTTGTGGAGGGCAGCGCTGGGGGCGGCATGGTCAAGGTGCTGTTCAACGGGCTTCAGGAGCCCCTCGACGTGGCCATCGAAAAGAGCGTCATCGAGGAAGAAGACGCCGAGTTCCTGCAGGAGATGGTCCTCGCCGCCGTCCGGCAGGGCATTAAGAAGTCCAAGGAAATGGCCGAAGAAGAAAAGGGGAAGATCGTCGGCGGGCTGGGCCTGCCGGGGTTGGAGAACCTCCTGTGAAGTCTGGAAATGCGCCCGGCCGGCCAGTTAGAATAGCGGGCGTCGTCAGGTCCCTGGTGCGAGGATGTAGCTTGGGCAAGGTTTACAGCGAGTCGGTAGCCCGGTTGACCACCCGGCTGGCCGGAATGCCGGGAGTGGGCGAGAAGACCGCCGAACGGCTGGCCTATCACATCCTCGATATGAACAGGGAGGATGCCCTGGGACTGGCGGAGGCCATCCGGGACGTCAAGGACAACGTGAAGAAGTGTTCGGTGTGCTGCCTGCTTTCGGAGAGCGATCCCTGCCACGTGTGCTCCGACCCCGGGCGGGACCGGGCGAAGGTATGCGTGGTGGAGGACCCGCGCGATGCGGCGGCCATCGAGCACAGCGGCGGCTATGACGGCCTTTACCACGTGCTCTGCGGACGCCTCGCGCCGCTTGATGGCATGGAACCGGAGGACCTGACCGTCCCCCAGTTGCTCAAGCGGATGCGCGGCGGCGAGATCCGGGAGGTTATCCTGGCGACCAATGCCGACATGGAGGGCGACGCGACTGCGCTTTTCGTGCAAGAGAGCCTTCGGGATGAGCAGGTGGAAGTGACCCGCCTGGCGCGCGGCGTTCCAAGCGGAAGCCACCTTAACTACGCCACTGCGGCCATGCTCAGCGAGGCCCTGGCGGGCCGGCGCGAGGTGAAACCGTAGGGTGTGGCCGGTGCGGCGGAAGGAGTTGGAACATGAGACTTGAAGCCAGCCTCGTGATGCGCCAGCAGATGCGCATGCGGTTGGCTCCGCAGATCATCCAGTCCATCGAAATCCTGCAGCTTCCGCTGATCGACCTAAAGCAGAGGATCGACGACGAACTGCTGGAGAACGCCCTGCTGGAGCAGGCTGACGCGCCCCAGCAGACGGAGGCCGAGTCGGCCGAGTCCGCCGGGTCAACCGAAACCGGCGGCCAGGCCGCGCAGGAGGCGCCCAGGGCGGAGGCGGCGCCGGAAGAACGCGTGCAGGAAGTCACCGTCGACGCCGCCAACGAGACCGAGCAGTACCAGAGGCTCGAGGACCTCACACGCTACTACGATGACTTCAGCGAGGGCGGGGCCTACCGCCGTCGACGCTCCTCATCCGAGGAGGACCCCAAGCGGGAGGCGTTGGAGAACTCGCCCGCGCCGGACATCACCCTGCCGGAGCATCTCAACGGCCAGCTCATCTATCTGGAACTCGATCCCCTCATCCGCCTGATCTGCGAGAACCTCATCGCCAACCTCGACAGACGCGGCTGGCTGCCGGGCCAGCTCGAGGAAGTCGCCGCATCGATGGACTCGGAGGTCTCCCCCGAGCAGGCCGAGGAAGCCCTGTGGATCGTGCAGTCGCTGGAGCCTACCGGAGTCGGCGCGCGTACCCTTGAGGAGTGCCTCATCCTCCAGCTCGACCCGCGCGAAGGGGACTACGAGTTCCTGCGCAGCCTCATAGAGGATCACTTCAAAGACATTCTGCGCAACAAGTACCCGAAAGTCGCCCGCGAGTTGGATTGCACGCTCGATGAGCTGAAGGAGGCCGTCGAGAAGGTCGGACGGCTCGATCCCAGCCCGGGAAGCCTCTTTGAGACGCAGGCGGTGCCTCACGTGATGCCCGACCTGCGGGTGGAGGAGGTCGACGGTGAATACGCCGTCATCCTCAACGATACCTGGCTGCCCCCGCTGCGCATCAGCGTCTACTACGCCCGCCGCCTCCAGCAGGACGATCTGGACCCGAAGACGCGGGAATACATGAAGAAGAAACTCCAGAGCGCCCAGGGCCTGATCGCCGCAATCGAGCAGCGCCGCACCACCGTGTTCCGGGTGGCGACGGAGATCGTCAAGGCCCAGCGCGGGTTCTTCGACAAGGGCGGCATGCACCTGAAGCCGCTCAAGATGCGGGAGGTCGCCGACAGGGTGAGCGTGCACGTCTCGACGGTCAGCCGCGCGATTGCCGACAAGTATGTCGAGACCCCACGCGGGGTCTACGCGCTGAAATACTTCTTCACCGGCGGCCTCACCAGGCAGGACGGCGAGACCGAGTCGTGGGAGGTGGTGCGGCAGAAGCTCCTGAACATCGTGGAGAAGGAGGACAAGAGCAAGCCGCTCAGCGACGAGGAACTGGCCGAGGAGCTCAAGAAACAGGGCATCGACATCGCCCGGCGCACCGTCTCGAAGTACCGCAAGACCCTCACGATCCCTTCCTCCCGCCAGCGCAGGCAGTACTAGAAATCTGGCCGGAAAGTCCTTTTCGTGTATGATAGAATCCGCTTGGGAATTGTGACCCCAACGGAGGATGCCTGTGCTTGGCAAACGCCCCAATCAACGCGGCCTGTTTGAGGCCGATACGGTCTACCTGGATTTC